>CAIMTR010000110.1 GCA_903844415.1 uncultured Gammaproteobacteria bacterium | reverse complement strand
TTTCGCTCGAGTTAACTACGCTACCTATATCTTCCACTAGAATCAGAACTATGTTGCGCAAAGGTGAAACTACTGAGCTATTTTTGCAGCAAGATGTCGTAAGTTTTATACATACACATAAACTTTATCAATAATCAGGAGTCAAAATTTGAAACCCGCAAAACTTCGCGATCTTGCAGTGAAGGCACTGGAAGACATCAAAGGCCAGCAAATAGTAACTTTGGATATTCGCAAACAGTCTTCATTCGCTGATTACATGGTTGTAGTTACCGGCACTTCAAATCGACACGTCAAATCTCTGGCTGAAGAGGTCAGCCTGCGTTGCAAAGCTGCTGGAGCCAACGTACTCGGCATGGAAGGTCAGTTGCAATCAGAATGGATTTTGTTGGATATGGGTGATGTGATTGTGCATGTTATGCAGGCCGCAACCCGTAAATTGTACGATCTGGAATCCTTGTGGAGTCTGAAGCCATCACCTAAAGCCTGATGTACACCGACCATGAAAATTAATCTGATATGTGTAGGAACACGCATGCCAGTGTGGGTCGAGATCGGAGTGGCTGAATACCGCAAACGTTTGCCCAAGGATTTTGAGCTGGTAATTACTGAAGTCCCTCTGGCACAGCGCAGCAAAAACAGCGATCTCGCCAGAGCACTGACCAAAGAAGGTGACGCTTGTCTGTCTGCGGTAAACCGGGCTGATTACATCATTGCACTCGATGTAAAAGGCGTGTCTCAAAGTACAGAACAACTGGCCTTGCAATTGGGAAAGTTGCGCGACACAGGGCTTGATGTTGCCATGTTGGTAGGCGGGCCGGATGGCCTTTCGCCAGCATGTTTGCAAATTGCAAGTGCACGATGGTCGTTATCGGCGCTCACGTTTCCGCACCCGATAGTAAGAGTCATCTTGGCAGAGCAGATTTATCGAGCTTGGAGCGTTCTCATTAATCACCCATATCACCGTAGTTGATCTATTAGAATTATCCATAAAAATTAAACAGATACTGTTAATCTCAAGGATACGGATGTAGAATTCCAACAAGTTTTTGGTGGCTAAAAAAATAAAATCTGATCTATTTTTTTGACTAATTCAAAATGATTTCCATCTGCTTACAGGTTACATGACAGATCGCTACACTTTTAAAGATCATACGTTGGAACGGCAGATTTTTCTGTCGCGACTACTGATCGCTGCTCTCACCGCAGTAATTCTTTTGTTTTTGTTGGTAGCAAGACTGGTTTATTTGCAAGTAAATCAGCACGAATATTATTCCACCAAGTCTGACGAATATCGTATACATACCCAGGCAGTAGTCCCCAACCGTGGTTTGATTTATGATCGCAACGGTGTTCTTTTAGCAGAAAATAGACCTAGTTATACCCTCACTTTAGTTAAAGAAAATGCTGGCGATATTGCAGCAAATCTTGAATTGATAGAATCCCTTATTAGTTTTACACCTGATGATGCAGAAAAGTTTCATGCGCGTTTGAAGCGTCGCAACGTCCCTTTTTCTTCTGTACCTCTTCGTTTCAATCTCTCTGAAGAAGAAATCGCCAACATTTCTGTAAACCAATTCCTACTGCCAGGCATCAGTATTGAAGCGCAATTGACTCGTCATTATCCGCATGGAGAATTGTTGGCCCATGCCTTAGGTTACGTGGGCAGCATATCTGAAGAAGATTTAAAAACCCTGGACATGATGAATTACAGAGGTAGCGACCAGATCGGAAAGTTGGGTGTCGAAAAGTACTACGAAGATATTCTGCATGGCACTGTCGGGTATGAGACTGTTGAAAAAAATGCGCGTGGTCAGATCATGAAAGTACTGTCAAGAAACGATCCGGTCCCGGGCCAGGATATTGTTCTGAATCTTGATATTAAGCTGCAGCAGGTAGCGGAAGCTGCTCTAGGTGATTTTAGGGGTGGTGTAATTGCACTAGATCCAGATACTGGGGGTGTGCTCGCCATGGTG
>CAIMTR010000109.1 GCA_903844415.1 uncultured Gammaproteobacteria bacterium | reverse complement strand
TCCATTGCGTACTATTTCGATATCAAGTTTGCGCTGTAATGCTTCAAATCTGATGGCATCGACTAATAATTCAGCGCCTAGAGAAGCGGCCGTAGTTTCGTGCGGAACATAAACTTTGATGCTCATGGTTATTGAGCTCCTGCGGCTTTGCTGGCCAAACCCTTGGTGAGGGCTTTAAAGGAGGCTGTGCTGACTCGACCATAGGTTTGTTTATCAACCATTATGTTGGGCGAGCACGCGCAATTACCCAAACAGTAGACCGGCTCTAGGGAGAAATTACCGTCAGCAGTAGTTTCATGAAAATCACAACCCAGTTGCGCTTTGATAGCGGTAGTGAGTTGTGCCGACCCCATGGCCTGACAGGATTCGGCCTGGCACACCTTGATGGTATAGCGCCCTTGTTTGCTGCGTTTGAAATCGTGATAAAAACTAGTGACACCGTGCACTTCGGCGCGGGATATGTTGTACAACTTCGCCAGCATAGGCATGGCAGCCTCGTCAACATAACCAAAAATTGCCTGTAATTTGTGCAGTGCAACTAGCAGGGTGCCGGCTTGGTTTCTGAACTCCTCTACGACTTCAGTGGCCATTTCGAGGGTAAAATCCCGATATTTTACTGGATTTTCTAACTGCATCATGAAAGTTGCCATTTATCGTTGAGTTGGAGGGCAAAACTTAGCCTGTTGTAAATAAAATTCATATGGATCAACTGGTTACTGAATCCTAAATGAACCGAACCGATCGGTTCGCCTGGAGATTCTAACATGTCTTTTGAGTCACAGCCAAGATCAAAATCAGGTCGGCATGTGTATAGAAATAACGGCTATATACCTATCAAGAAAAAAACACCACCAATCTAATAAAGCACTTAAACTTTAGCAGCACATTGCCGGGAGTCCTGTTTGTGCAGCTATTACGCTAAGCGCACCATAGTTATAAATAACCAAGCTACAGAGCTTAAAGCGCATGCAAGTTCCTTAGAGAACGATTCTTGATGCCCCAGTATAGATATTAAAACCGCTGCCATGCAGAAAGCCGACCAGAGTGATGTTGAATTCTTTAGCTAGTTCTACTGCCAGCGAGGAAGGTGCACCCACAGCAGCCAATAGTGGGCAGCCAGCAGCCAGGGCTTTTTGCAAAAGCTCAAAACTGGCCCTGCCACTGACCATTATTCCATATTGAGTGAGCGGCAGTTTTTGCTGTTTTAATAGAGTGCCCAGCAGCTTGTCGAGGGCATTATGGCGACCGACATCTTCAGTCAACAGGGTAATTTCGCCTTGGTTATTGAACAATGCAGTAGCATGATTACCACCTGTTTGGCGGAACAAGGTTTGTTGTTCCCTTAGCCGGGCAGCTAGTTTGTACAAAACCTCGGCAGAAACAGAGAAATTGTCGTGAGTAACCGGCTCAAAACCTGTCAAGCTCAATGTTTCGAGGGATGCTTTGCCACATACTCCACAACTAGACGTGGTATAAAAATGTCGTTCCAAGCGCAGGCTGTCAAAACTGACATCGTTGTTTAATTCAATACGAATGACATTTTTGGTTGAAGTATCGATGGCGGTAACTGCTGTCATCGAATTGATAATACTTTCGGCAAACAAAAAACCTAAAGCCAGAGCTTCATCAGCACCGGGAGTGCGCATGGTGATTGAAATGCTTTTGTGAATTCTACCTTTGTGGGGGTCAGTATAACCAAGGCGGATTTCAAGAGGTTCTTCCACAACCAACACATCCTGCATTGATTTATGTTTTCCATCGCGCAAACGAATTATTGCAGTTGTTGCCAGAGCTGAATCAGAATCGGTCATGGGAAAAATCATGTGGCCTGATGATACGGTTATTGTTTTCAGTAATGATTATATCCGCGACTCGCATTGGAAAATGTTGTTTAGGCAAGTCTTGAAAATAATGTTGCAAGGTGCTTTCTACTGCTGGAAAAGCTAGTTCTTTCCAGGGAATATCTGCATAGCGAAACAAGGCCACATCCATGCTTTCGCTACCCGCAGCAAAATTCAAATCGAGCAAGCGTGCCCTAAAAAAAAGATGTACCTGGTTGATGTGGACCACATTAAAGAAAGTATAGAGATTCATTAATTCGATACGAGCGCAAGCTTCTTCCATAGTTTCGCGAATTGCCGCTTCCGGAGAGGACTCATCATTTTCCATAAATCCGCCAGGTAAAGTCCAAAGGCCGTAACGAGGCTCTATCGCGCGTTTGCACAGCAGCACCTGATCTTCAAAACAGGGCAGGGCACAAACGATGATGCTGGGATTAACATAATGAATATGGCCACAGGAGTTACAAATATGGCGCTCACGATTATCAGACTCCGGTATACGCAAGCTGAGAGAATTACCACATTGAGTACAGTGCTTCATGGCTAATCAAACTGGTTGGCTTGTAGTTCGGCTTCATCATCGGATATTGATTTTTCCAATGCCCACATGCGAACGGTTTTAATCATGTTGTCTTTGACTTGAATGATTTCAGCGCAATGGAATGGTAAACGGATCCCTACATTAGTTTCAGGAATACTTTCCAACATTTCAGTGAGCAGCCCATTGAGGGTGCGAGGGCCGTCGGTTGCCAAATCCCAATCCAGGAACCTGTTGATATTGCGAATCGAGGCGCTGCCATCGATAAGGTAAGTGCCATCCTCTTGTGGATGAATTTCTGCTGTCTCCTCAGAAAGATTAGTGGTGAAATTGCCTACGATTTCTTCCAGTATATCTTCTAGAGTGACTATACCTTTTACCTCGCCGTATTCATCAACCACAATGCCAATACGCCGTTTCTGCTTTTGAAAGTTGATCAGTTGTGTGGGTAGCGGTGTACTCTCGGGTACAAAATACGCATCACCTGTCAATTGTACCAATTCAGTTTTGTTGCTTTCAGCCATCTTGATAAAACGTGCTGCACTGCGTATGTGCAAAATGCCAATGACGTTATTGATGTCATTGTTATAGACCGGCAAACGTGTGTGTTGGCTATTGATGATCTGCTGCATGATGTCATCAATATCATCATCTAGGTTGATGCCGACCACTTCATTGCGTGGCACCATGATTTCGTTAACTGTTACTTTTTCAAGATCTAGCACATTTAACAACATGTTTTGGCGTTGTGCAGGAATATGCACGCTCGACTCATCAACAATAGTGCGAAGTTCTTCAGAACTGAGCTGATGATCAGTACCGGGTTTTTTGGCAAAACCCAGCGATTTGACCAAAGCATTGGAAATGTTGCTGACTAGCCACACTAATGGATTTAGCAGCCACAGCAACCACCCCAACAACAAACTGGAGGGATAAGCAATTTTTTCAGGGTGCAAAGCAGCAATAGTTTTTGGGGTAACGTCTGCAACAATAAGAACAACAACCGTCAAAATGGCAGATGAAATCAGAATGCCTGCCTCACCCCACATGCGAATTGCAATGATAGTAGAAATTGATGATGCCAGGATGTTAACGAAATTATTGCCAATCAAGATTACGCCGATCAGTCGATCAGGTTTTTCCAGCAAAGCGCTGGCACGCATAGCACCTTTGTGCTTGTGTTTGGCCTGATGCCGTAGTCGATAGCGATTAAGGGACATCATCGCCGTTTCCGAACTGGAAAAATACGCGGAAAACAGCAGCAGGATAAACATACCAAAAAATAATAATTCGAGAGGAGCGTCGTTCACGGTTTTTTCAATCAGCTTTTAAGCTGAATACCTCTGCAGATAGTTCAGGGTAAATCACGATGGTGTGCATTCGAGATGTGCTCAAGCAACATTCTTGTAAAAAATTGCGGGTTTAGACGCGATTGAGGATCAATTCCAGCACGAATTTGCTGCCGAAATATGCAAGTATAAGTACGGCAAATCCACTGAGAGTCCAACGCAACGCAGTGTTGCCGCGCCAGCCCAATTGATGACGCCCCCACAACAACACCCCAAATACACTGGTTGAAACAACAGTGAGTACGGTTTTGTGCACCAAATGCTGGGCAAACATGTTGTCCATAAACAGAAAGCCGCTGGTGATTACTGCCAGCAATAAGACAAACCCGACGAAAATAATCTCGAACAACAGCACTTCCATGGTTTGCAAAGGCGGCAGATGATGCAGCACTGCAGAGAAATGTTTGTGTTTGAGTTCCCGGTTAAGCCAGGCAATCAGCAAGGCTTGTACTGCAGCAATGGTAATGAGTGCGAAACTCATAATGCCG
>CAIMTR010000108.1 GCA_903844415.1 uncultured Gammaproteobacteria bacterium | reverse complement strand
CCATGACAACTGGCGAATGCTTCCAGTTTATCGAGAGCGTTAATGGATTCAAAAATTTCTGCATACAGTTCAATGGCAACTGGGGCCGTAAAACACCCGGCACAACCACAGGCATTTTCTTTCGTGTGTTGTGCGTGAGGCGCTGAATCGGTGCCAAGAAAAAATTTTATAGAACCACTGGCCACAGTATCAAGCAAGGCCTGTTGATGCACATTACGTTTTAATACCGGCAGGCAATACAGATGTGGTCTAACTCCACCCACCAACAAATGATTGCGGTTATAAAGCAAGTGTTGAACAGTTATGGTGGCAGCAACATTGCTGGCAGCCGCTTGCACAAATTGTACGGCATCACGCGTGGTGATGTGTTCGAGCACAATTTTCAAATTTGGAAAACGTTGGCACAAGGGGCTGAGTATTTGGTCGATAAATATTTGCTCACGATCAAAAATGTCGATGTGAGCAGCAGTGACTTCGCCATGCACCAGCAGTGGCAGACCCACTTCACTCATGGTTTCGAGCACTGGGTACACTTTTTCTATATTGGTCACACCTTGCGCCGAATTGGTGGTGGCGCCTGCAGGATAAAGTTTAACGGCAACAACATGTTTGCTTGCTTTGGCTTCGACTATGTCTTGGCGCGAGGTTTCATCGGTTAAATACAGCACCATCAAGGGCTCAAAGGAAGAACCCGGCGGCACATGTTGCAACATGCGCTGCTGGTAGGCTAATGCTTGCTGTGCAGTTAAGACTGGCGGTACCAAATTGGGCATGGCAATGGCACGGGCAAACACCCTGGCAGTATGAGCAACCGTATGCGCCAGAGCTTGGCCATCCCGGAAATGTACATGCCAGTCGTCTGGCTGGATGATGGTGAGTTCTTGCATGGGGTCTTGTTGTAATGGGCTGATAGCGGCAAGTATAGCAAGGGCTTTGCCGATGGGTTGGATTTTATCGGGAGTAATTTGGTGCTGTAATTGGTCTTTTTACAGAAACAAACATTAAGAAAACCGCGCTGTCGTATTGTTGTTTAAAGCTGTCGCCATCTGGCCCGCGACTCCAGCGCTGCAACACTTCCAACCCTAATCAGACGGTATGCCTCGTATACCTAGATCTTGTTAAGGTAAGCTTGGCGCAATAACTTAAGGCAAGCTTGAGCATAACTGCAAGCTGATAAAGTTGAATCTATAAGTGTGCAGGAAACCGTCAAATGCTCAGTCACAATGAACACCACTTCTCACATCGCAGCGGCTGGCTGCGTGCTGCCGTACTAGGTGCCAACGACGGGATTGTTTCTACAGCCAGCTTGATACTCGGTGTTGCGGCTGCCGAAGCAAGTCGTGGCGACATCCTGATCGCCGGTATGGCTGGGCTTGTGGCAGGGGCCATGTCGATGGCGGCTGGCGAATATGTATCCGTCAGTTCGCAGGCCGATACTCATGCAGCAGACCTACAACGCGAACAGGAATCCCTTAATGAAAACAGTGCTGAAGAACTGAGCGAACTGGCCGCAATTTACGTCGGTCGGGGCCTTGATACCGAACTGGCTAATGAAGTTGCGCGCCAATTGACTGCCCATGATGCACTGTCGGCCCATGCCCGCGATGAGCTCGGGCTGTCGTCTATTCATGCCGCACGGCCATTGCAGGCTGCTATATCATCATCTTTGACCTTTGCAGTCGGTGCAGCCCTGCCACTGCTGATTGCCGCGCTAAGTCCCGTTGCACTGTTCACCATGCTCGTTGCAGGCGGCTCCCTGTTGCTGTTGGCTTTACTTGGTGCATTGGCTGCCAATGCTGGGGGTGCCAGCAAAATGAAAGGCGCACTGCGCGTCGTGTTTTGGGGTGGTATAGCGATGGCCGCCACGATGGGGGTTGGCTCACTGTTCGATACGCCGGTGCAATGAGCATTACCGTTAATTTGTGCAAGATCATGCAAAGCTTTACCTTCATTTTCTCCCAGTTCTAAATCGTAATTCTGACCTGTGCATGCCCTAGACTTGTGCCAAACTGTTGGCAGCTACTCGCCTGGGTTAAGCAAAGAAGGTGGACGAATACCAGACAGCCGTTTATTCTTCGCGTCTCTGCAATTTCACTGTGTTTTAACGCTATGTCTACCATTCTTCAACATCTTCCTCTGGGTCAAAAAATCGGTATTGCATTTTCAGGTGGGCTGGACACCAGCGCTGCTCTGCACTGGATGAAATTAAAAGGGGCACAGCCCTGCGCCTACACGGCAAATCTGGGGCAGCCCGATGAAACAGATTATGAGGAGATTCCACGCAAAGCGTTGGAATACGGCGCAAAACTGGCACGACTAGTAGATTGTCGTCTGCAATTGGCTAATGAAGGTATTGCTGCATTACAAGCGGGAGCCTTTCATATCACTACCGGTGGAGCTACTTATTTCAACACCACCCCGTTGGGACGTGCAGTTACCGGCACTATGCTGGTGGCAGCGATGAAAGATGACGATGTCAATATCTGGGGGGATGGCAGCACCTTCAAAGGCAATGATATAGAGCGTTTTTACCGCTATGGTTTGCTGACCAACCCAGCACTAAAAATCTACAAACCCTGGCTTGATCAAACTTTTATTGATGAACTCGGCGGTCGCGCTGAAATGTCGGCATTCATGACCCAGGCGGGGTTTGGCTACAAAATGTCTGCTGAAAAAGCCTACAGTACCGACAGCAACATGCTCGGAGCGACCCACGAGGCCAAAGATCTGGAGCATCTAAGCAGTGGCATGCAGATAGTAAACCCCATCATGGGTGTGGCGTTCTGGAAGAGTGCTGTAGAAGTTAAAACCGAAGTAGTGTCGATACGCTTTGAAGAAGGTCAGCCCGTGGCATTAAACGGCAAGACCTTTGCGAGCGCGGTAGAGCTGATTTTAGAAGCCAACCAAATTGGCGGTCGCCATGGTCTGGGCATGAGTGACCAGATTGAAAACCGTATCATTGAAGCCAAGAGTCGTGGCATCTACGAAGCGCCCGGTATGGCCTTGTTGTTCATTGCCTACGAACGCTTGGTCACCGGTATTCATAACGAAGACACTATAGAACAGTATCGCGACAATGGTCGTAAATTAGGCCGCTTGCTGTATCAGGGCCGTTGGTTTGACTCGCAGGCCTTGATGCTGCGCGAAAGTGCACAACGCTGGGTGGCGCGTGCGGTGACCGGCGAAGTCACTCTGGAACTACGTCGTGGTAATGATTATTCAATTCTCAACACCGAGAGTGTCAACCTAACATATCACCCCGAACGTCTCACGATGGAGAAAGGCGAGTCCATGTTTTCGCCTCAAGACCGCATTGGTCAGCTCACCATGCGTAATCTGGACATCGTCGACACCCGCGCCAAACTGGGCATCTATACCCGTACCGGGTTATTGCAGGTTGGCACGGGTGGCAATCTGCCCAGCTTGGATGCACCGAAAAATAAATCCTGACATGTCCTAAGTTTCGGTGGGAGCTGAACTTTTACATGGAGTTTTTAGGACTTTCTGATCTTAGTGTGTCATCCCGTAGATCACGGCGTTGGTGCCAAGACGGAATGCATCGGTGGAAGGTTTCAGCGGCATACTGCCATCTGCATACCAATCCCAGAAGTTGGCCAAGTCATTATTGAGGCCGGCAAGAATTGCGAGATTGCCCTTTTTATCGAACAAACCATAGTAAGTGATGTTGTCCCCGGGCACATATTCTGACATTGCCTGTAAATCTTCCAGTGGTGTATAGGCGCTGAACACAACATGATCTATTGCTAGTGGCACGAAATCGTTACCGGGAAATGTGCGTATTATCTGCGAGCGCATCTGCTGCCATTGTTGCTCACCATCAAAGTCATCCATCAACACGAAACCACCCCTACCAATAAATTCACGCAGGTGCTCGACTTCTTGGTCGGTAAGCTCCATTTCGCCGGGCTCCGAAACATAGGCAAACGGATAGTCGAATACTTCGTCACTGCCAAGCTCAACAATACGATAAGACGACTCTTCCAGATTGATACTTGTTGCACGCACCAGAAATTCATTCAGGTGAATATCTGACTCTGGATAGTTGTGTGACCACCCCATGTTGCCGACTGCGCCATTGGTACCGAAGTGCCAACGTGCAGCTACAAATTCAGTGGCTGGTGGTAGGTTTTGGGTAAGACCTCTGCCCATTCTGAATCTTTGCCCATATGCCAGGGTTGCCGTGAGTATTGCAGCAAGTGTCAGCGCAGTGGTCAAAAATGTTGCTTGTTTCATAATGGGTGAACCCAGTGTTGCAGATAACTATTCATGCCTTATACCACTGATTATGCTTGGGGTTGGCGAGTCTGCTCAGGTATTCTACGGGTGAAAACGTTAACTAACGCTATGCAACCTACAGCAGGAGCAAAAAACTTTGAGTGAGATGGACAAACCACCAACAGAATTAAAACGCAGGCAAGTGCTGGGCTGTATGTGTGCCTTGAGTTTTGGCATAAGCGGCATACAAACGGTCACCGCCCAAGATGAAGCTGCGCTCGCACCACCGCAGGTGAATGATTTGTTAGGTTATGCTTATGGTGACAAAGCTGGGCAGGCGGTCAGCGTCAACGACCTTGCGCTGCAGGCAAAACAAACCTTTGTGTTTGCCATTGATCCGGCTACTGGCATGATGCGTAATGGTACTCGGATGCATCAGTTGTTGTTGATTCGCCTAGACCCGGCTGCGCTAGCTCCTGCCACAGCGCAGCGCAGCGTTAACGGTCTGGTGGCATATTCTGGCGTGTGCAGTCATACGGGTTGTGATGTGACCGACTGGAACGGTGAGTTCAACCGCTTTCAATGTCCCTGCCACGAATCACAGTTTGATCCGAGTGATGCAGCGCGTGTAGTGGGTGGCCCGGCACCCTGGCAATTGGCGGCCTTACCCTTGAAAGATTTGGATGGGATGCTGGCAGTGGCGGGTGAATTTGAAGGCAGGTTAGGTTTTCAGCAACCGGGATTGAGTCCGTTTGGGATTTAACGGTTTGTTGAATACTAACTGCATAGGCTCTGCGACTTTCGCCTCGTAGCGCCGTCCTAGTCAACCTATTAAAAAAGAAGTTAATAATAACAACGCTCGACATCTGCATTGCAGAAGTTAAAGAGAGGGGAAGCCATGAAAATAGTTAAGGTTGGATCCAGTTTGTTGCTAGCCGCACTAGTAGGTTTACTGCCGGCTGGTTTAAGCGCACAAAATATCGACACCATGCGCGATGTAACTGATGAGCGGCTGCGCAATCCCGAGCCAGAAAACTGGTTGCAGTTCCGGCGCAGCTACAACGGCTGGGGTTACTCTCCGCTGGCGCAAATAACACCTGCGAATGTCAAAAGACTGCAACCGGTGTGGAGTTTGTCGACAGGTGTTACAGAAGGCCATCAAAGTCCGCCGATGGTGAACGACGGCATTATGTACATTACAACCCCCCTTAATATTGTGTATGCAATTAATGCCGCCACCGGCGCTACCCTGTGGCAATACAAACGACAACTGCCGTTTGATTTAAGCTTGTTGCACCCTACCAACCGTGGTGTCGCGCTTTATGGCGACAAAGTCTACATGGCCACATCGGATGCAATGGTAGTCGCACTCAATGCGCGTACTGGTGCAGTAGTGTGGGAAAAACCCGTAGAAGATTACAAAACCGGTTATTACATGACCATGGCACCGCTCGCGGTAAACGGCAAAATCATGGTCGGTGTTTCCGGTGGTGAGAGGGGTATTCGCGGTTTTGTGGCGGCGCTGGATGCCACTACCGGTGCACAAGTGTGGAAGACCTACACTGTTCCCGCCCCCGGCGAACCTGGCAGCGAAACTTGGCCCGGAGACAGTTGGAAAACCGGTGGTGCACCGGTATGGGTAACTGGAACATACGATCCAGAGCTAAACACCACGTACTGGGGAACCGGTAATGCAGGTCCGTGGATTGGTGATGCCCGCCCAGGTGATAATCTTTACGCCAATTCAGTAATAGCGCTCGATGCTGATACCGGTGCGTTGAAAGCCTATCATCAATACCATTGGAACGATTCGTGGGACTGGGATGAAGTTTCACCCCCTATGCTGATCGATGTGCAGCGCAATGGCAGAACTTTTCCGGCCTTGGTACACGCTGGACGTAACGGTTACTTGTGGTTGTTGGAACGCAAGGCAGATGCCATCATTTTTATTGATGCCAAACCCTTCGTGTATCAAAACGTGTTTACTGCAATCGATGCAATTACCGGTCGGCCTGAATACAACATCGATGCCAAACCCGGCATGGGCAGGCCAGGTACTTACTGTCCTTCATTATCGGGCGGCAAAAATTGGACACCAGCAGCCTATAGTCCACAAACTGAGCTGCTGTACATTCCTGCCAACGAAAACTATTGCAGCACGATGGCTGGCGAGCCAGTGGAATACCGGCCTGGACAAGACTTTACTGGCCGTACTGCCACTGTATCGACTATTCGAGAAGGGGCTGATCATATCGGCGAATTACAAGCCTGGAACATGAACACCGGCGAAAAAGTTTGGACCCATAATTACGACATGGCCAACTGGGGTCCGGTACTTGCCACAGGTGGCGGTCTGGTATTTAGCGGTGGCACGGCCGACCGTTTCTTCCGCGCCTTCGATGCCAGTACCGGGGAAGTGTTGTGGCAAGAGCGGCTAAATTCCGGCATCACGGGTGTGCCCACCACGTTCGAAGTAGACGGCGTGCAATACATTGCCATCCAATCGGGTTGGGGGGTGGATGCTTCGCGCATGCAGGCCAGGCTGGATGCCATACAAGGCAGAACCAATATCGTTCCGCAGGGGGGTGTAGTGTGGGTGTTTGCGGTCGAGTAATCCCAAAGGAGTTAGGTAGTGACTCAGTTTGAAATTTGCTGCGGATATTGGGCTAGTTATGCTGGATACATAGCTCAGGAGCACGCGTGAACACATCCCTGTGGCTCTCATCGGCTTCCCTGCCGACGAGGTCTCCTGAGCTATGTATCCACCATAACCATACGAATGCTTGGCAGCCTAACTTGCACTGGGTTACGTTGCCGCCTTTGTTTCTTAAATCCTGACCGAAAGATTGCCCTATGAAGCCACAACGTATTCTGTTTGCCAGCTTGATCGGTACCACGATTGAGTTTTTCGATTTCTACATCTACGGCACTGCAGCCGTGTTGGTGTTCCCCACCCTATTTTTTCCGGGCAGTGATCCGGCCACAGCGACCTTGCAGTCGCTTGCCACTTTTGCCCTGGCGTTTTTTGCTAGGCCAGTGGGTTCGGCTCTGTTCGGTCATTTCGGCGACCGCATTGGCCGCAAGGCTACCTTGGTTGCTGCCTTGTTTACGATGGGTTTCTCTACAGTGGCGATTGGCTTCTTGCCTACTTATGCGTCCATCGGGGTGTGGGCACCGGCCCTGCTTGCCTTGTGTCGTTTCGGGCAAGGCCTTGGGCTTGGTGGTGAGTGGGGTGGCGCTGTGCTGTTGGCAATTGAAAACGCGCCGCCGGGTAAACGCGCCTGGTACGGCATGTTTCCCCAACTAGGATCGCCGCTCGGCTTCTTCCTTTCAACCGGTGTTTTTTTGCTGTTAGGAGTGAGTTTAAGCGAGGCACAGTTTTTTGCATGGGGCTGGCGCCTGCCTTTTATTGCTAGTGCGCTGCTGGTGTTTGTGGGTTTGTATGTACGTCTGCAACTTACCGAGACACCTGCTTTTGAGCATGCCATCAAAAATAATGAGCGGGTAAAAGTTCCGCTGCTCAGTGTGCTCAATGGTCATGGCAGCACTTTGCTATTGGCAACCCTCATGACAACCACCATGTTTGTCATTTTTTATCTGATGACTGTGTTTACCTTGAGTTGGGGCACTGCCGAACTGGGGTTTGCACGGCAGGATTTTCTACTTATGCAAATTTTTGGTATCTGGTTTTTTGCAGCCTCAATTCCGCTGTCGGCACTGCTTGCCGATCGTATTGGCCGTGTGCCAACCCTGATTATGGCAACGCTGCTAATTATATTATTCGGATTTTTTTTCGGGCCCTTGTTTACCAGCAGCAGCACCTCCGTCTTGTTATTACTTGTGCTCGGGCTTGGTGTGATGGGTTTTACATACGGACCACTGGGCACAGCACTGGCCGAATTGTTTCCCACCGCTGTACGTTATACCGGTACTTCACTGGCGTTTAATTTGGCAGGAATTCTGGGCGGATCGCTGGCACCTTATATCGCCACATGGTTGGCACAAAACTACGGCATCGCGGCAGTGGGTTATTACCTGTCGGCTGCAGGAGTAGTGTCGCTGGTGGCTTTGTTTTTGGTAGGTAGTCGGCAGTCAAAATCCAATAAAATAGAGCAAGTATAGTGTCAGAAAAAACTGGATATTGCGGTCGAAAATAGACAGTTTTTCTTTGACTGCACAGATTTATTTCGAGATCCCCACCATGCCGTTGTTACACACACAGTCTTTCGAGACTCTAAAACTTGCGCTGGTTGGCCCCAACATAATTTTGATCGAGTTACATCGGCCCCACGTTAGCAATGCGCTCAATACTGTGATGACGCGTGAACTGCTGGCAGTTTGGCAATCCTTGTCAGCTGCGTCTTGTGTTTATCAAGTAGTGGTACTTACGGGTACTGGGCAGGCATGTTTTTGCGCGGGAGCAGACTTGAAAGAGCGTCATCGTATTAGCGCCGAGTTATGGCTTGAGCAACATGAGATATTAGAACAAATGATGTTGGCGATGCATGATTGTCCTGTGCCGATTGTCGCAGCGGTCAACGGTGCTGCGTTTGGTGGTGGCTTGGAACTTTTACTAAATTGTGATTTTGCCTACTGCTGTACTGCAGCAAGGTTTGCCTTTCCTGAAACGAATCTGGGTTTTATACCAGGTGCCATGGGCACACAATGGTTGCCCCGCGCAGTTGGTCTTGCCCGTGCCAAAGAACTTTGTATGACCGGTGCCACTTTTTCATCTGCTGAGGCACTGACTTGGGGGCTCGTTAACAAAGTAATAGCGCAAGACAGTCTGCTGGGCGAAGTCGTTGCAGTGGCGCAGCGCATCCAGTTGGCATCGCCGCTGGCTGTGCGGCAGGTAAAGCGGGCACTCAATACAACACTAGGTAACGATTTGGCCAGCGGTTACCTTAGAGAGATCAAATTATACAAAGACTGCATCAATGCAGCTGATCGAGTAGAAGGAATCGCTGCTTTCAACGAAAAACGTACTCCAAATTTTGGT
>CAIMTR010000107.1 GCA_903844415.1 uncultured Gammaproteobacteria bacterium | reverse complement strand
CGCGCTGCCTTGTTTTTGTGAATGATTCCTTTGTCGGCCATACGGTCAATAACGGGTACAGCTTCGTTGTAGGCAACAGTCGCTTTGTCGTAATCTTTAGTTGCAATCGCAGCGATTACTTTTTTAATGTAAGTACGCACCATGGAACGAAAGCTAGCGTTATGACCACGACGACTTTCTGCTTGTTTTGCGCGTTTACGAGCCTGTGCAGTGTTTGCCAAGGGAAACTCCTGAGTATCGAATAATGGGTAAAAGAAACTGTTTTTTGTATTCCGAACTGCCCCGTGGGCTACCCGAAAAAAGACGCGCACTATGCTGTTTTGGCTCTAAAATGTCAAGTACGAAGACCTCCTGACGATGAAGTGACTAGTAAGCATCTTGCTGTCCCGTTAACATGCGGAACTTTTGCTAAAACGGCCCTGATTACGATGCAGGTAAACCCTGATTCCACCACCCCAGACTCATCAGCTCCGGACAATGCTCCTAGTCTTTTAAGGTCATCTGCGGTAACTGCTGGCGGTACTCTGATATCTAGGATTACTGGCCTGGTGAGGGAAACTGTTTTTGCTGCCTTATTTGGTGATGGCGCTGCAGCGGACGCATTTTTTGTTGCTTTCAAAATTCCAAATTTCTTGCGTCGACTGTTTGCTGAAGGTGCCTTTTCCCAAGCATTTGTTCCGGTACTATCCGAGTACCGTACAAAAAACACTAAAATAGAAATCAAACTTTTTATAGATCATATAGCCGGTAGCCTTGGCTTGGCGCTGTGTGCAATTACGGTGCTGGGAGTTTTAGGTGCCCCGCTATTGGCTGGAATATTTGCTCCAGGTTTTCTAGATGACAGTAGTAAATTCTCATTAACGGTTGAGATGCTGCGTATCACATTTCCTTATTTGCTTTTGATTTCGCTAACAGGTTTTGCTGGGGGAATTTTGAACAGTTATGGGCATTTTACTGTGCCTGCTGTGACTCCAGTTTTTCTGAACATCTCCTTGATATGTTGCGCACTGTTATTAAGTCCTTATTTTGCTGAACCTACACTTGCCCTGGCGTGGGGAGTTTTGCTGGCGGGGATAATACAACTTATGTTTCAGCTCCCATTTTTAAACCATCTCAAATTAATTCCAAGACCACGTTTCAACCCGGCCGAGCCCGGTGTAAAAAAAGTCCTGACACTGATGGTGCCAGTGATGTTCAGTGTGTCAGTGGGGCAAATCAATCTGTTGGTAGACACGATCCTGGCGACTTCGATCGAAGGAGATGGCAGTGTCAGTTGGCTTTATTATTCTGACAGACTGTTGGAATTACCCTTAGGAATATTTGGCATTGCTATTGCTACTGTAATTTTACCTGCATTGTCGCGTATTCACAGTAGTGGTGATGAAAAAGCATTTGCCAGCACATTAGAATGGGGGCTTCGCAGCATTCTGGTTGTGGGTTTGCCTGCCACGGTGGCCTTGATCACCTTAGCTCAACCTTTGGTAATTACCTTGTATCAACGTGGCAAATTTGGAATTGAATCAGTGTTGCCTACGGCGCTAAGTGTGCAGGCTTTCACAGTGGGATTGGTGGCTTTTATGGCAATAAAAATACTGGCTTCGGCTTATTTTTCCCGACAGGATACACGTTCTCCTGTTCGATATGGGGTAATAGCACTTATCAGCAACATAGTCCTAAATCTCCTATTAATTGTGCCTCTAGCTCATGTTGGGCTGGCTTTAGCAACTTCTCTTTCTGCATTTTTGAATGCAGGGTTGCTGATTAAAGGGTTGATTAATTACAAGGTGCTTGCTTTTACCAAAGCATGGTGGGTTTTCGT
>CAIMTR010000106.1 GCA_903844415.1 uncultured Gammaproteobacteria bacterium | reverse complement strand
CGGCATCAAATACATTTGGAGTATTGATGACTGATTATTTATATCCCAATCTACTCACAAACCAACGTCATAACATCTGTAAATGCCATCTTTGACAAAGATGATTCCTACCGTTGTCATGATCTATTTTAGCTCAGCCAATAATTTCACCAAATTAACTATCTGTTTTCTTTAGAATTAGGATTAAAACACTCTCATAGAATATCGCAGTAAAGCCTTCAAATTGCCAAAGGAAACAAAGATTTTGCTCAGTGCAGCTGGAATTATTCCAATTAAAACTGGTGAGGAGCCTTACCACCACAGCTTCACATAGCAAAAAATTAAACTTCTACTAAACTTGATTGCAAGAAATCTTTTGCTTGATTTCCGCCTGTAAAAAACAAATAAGTAATGTGTCTTTGTTGGCTTTGTATGACACGTCTTATAGATCAAAAATACAAACTGAATTTTGCAATCCTATTAACTCGCGACATTGTCGGGTTGATCAATGAAAATTCGCAACCTTTAATATAAAAACCAGTAGCACCATACGAAATACAAAAGATGTCTACAGAAGGCATAATAACCGGGTTAGCTCGACGTCTAGTCGCAGACAACCTGCTGGATCCTGAAATCGCCGCTGCTGCCTGTAACAATGCCGAACGTGCCAATACACCGCTTATCCGGCATTTGGTTCAAAATAATTTGCTAGGCAGCTTAGTCATTGCGAATGCAGTTGCTCAGGAATTTGGCTTGCCGTTACTAAACATCAATACCTGCGACCCAACAAATTTTCCGATGGCACTGGTAGATGCTCGTTTGCTGCGCAAACATAATGTTGTACCTTTGTTCAAAAGGGGTAACCGGCTTTTTCTTGGTATGTCAGACCCCTCCGATGCTAACGCCATAAATGAAATAAAATTTCATACTGGTTTTTCTCTTGAATTGGTTGTCGTCGAAGATGACAAATTACATGAGACTATTGAAGCCATCTTAATTTCCAAACATGACGAAAAAAACAAATTCACCGAATTTGATGGGTTGGTACTTGCAGACTTTGAGATTGAACATCGAGAAGAAACCGCAAACTCGGAACCAACAGAAGAAGCACAGGACGAAGCGCCCATCGTAGGCTATGTCAACAAATTACTGCTGGACGCAATCAAGATTGGTGCATCCGATATTCATATAGAACCGTATGAAAAAACATACCGCGTACGCAATCGTGTCGACGGAATACTCCGGGAAATTGCACGGCCACCATTATCTATTGCTAACCGTATTTGTTCCCGCGTGAAGATCATGGCGCAAATTGACATTTCCGAACGACGACTTCCGCAAGACGGCCGTATCAATTTGAAAATTTCGCGTAACAAAGCTATTGATTTTCGCGTCAACACTTTACCTACGCTGTGGGGAGAAAAAATTGTTTTGCGCATTCTCGATTCAAGCAGCGCGCAGCTTGGTATAGACATGCTGGGTTATGAGCCACCTCAGAAGCAACTTTATATGAAGGCACTGAATCTACAGCAAGGCCTGATTCTGATCACAGGCCCGACCGGCAGCGGCAAAACTGTTTCTTTGTATGCGGGACTTAATATTTTAAATACTAAGGAAAAGAATATTTCTACAGCAGAAGATCCAATAGAAATAAACCTTGAGGGAGTTAATCAGGTTGCTGTTAACACCAAGATTGGACTTAATTTTGCTTCAGCCTTACGTGCGTTCATGCGACAGGATCCTGATGTATTGATGGTAGGCGAGATACGCGATCTAGAAACAGCAGAAATCGCAATTAAGGCGGCCCAAACTGGGCATCTAGTCTTATCAACCTTGCACACCAACAGCGCACCTGAAACACTGACCCGACTGCAAAACATGGGTATTCCTTCCTACAATGTAGCTACCTCAATTTCCTTGATAATTGCTCAACGCCTCGCACGTCGTTTGTGTAAACATTGCAAAAAATCATTGAAATTGCCTAGTCGAATTCTCTTACAGGAAGGTTTCACTGCTAGCCAATTGCAAAATATGCAATTGTTCGGGGCAATCGGCTGCGACAAATGCAACGAAGGTTATAAAGGTCGGGTTGGCCTTTATGAGGTATTACCAATCACCGATAGAATTTCACGTGCGATTATGGATAATGGGACATCAATACAAATTGCTGATATTGCACGCGAAGATGGCTATAACAACTTACGCGCTTCGGCTTTGGAAAAAGTCGCAATGGGTCTTACCAGTCTGGCTGAAGCAAACCGTATAACTTAATATTTTTGTATTTTGGACTTTGTTTAAGAGATAAATCATGGCCTCTACAGCTGTCACAAAAAAACAAGATGTCTTTCAGTGGAAAGGGAAAGATGCCCGTGGCAATACTCATAAAGGTGAAATTTCTGGCATTAACATCGCAGTAGTAAAAAACCAATTACGCAAAAAGGGTTTTACGGTATCTACAATTACCAAAAAGAGTGAGGGCTTTTTCGGCCCTTCAAAGCCAAAAATAAAACCCATGGACATCGCTATTTTTACTCGCCAATTAGCCACCATGATGAAAGCTGGAATCCCACTGGTGCAGTCTTTTGAGATTGTAGGCGAAGGTCTTGTCAACGTAAGTATGCGTGAACTGGTGCGCACTATCCGGGATGACGTCGAGGCCGGTAATGCTTTTGCTGATTCCATCCGTAAACACCCGCGCCAGTTTGATGAACTGTTCTGCAACCTGGTCGATGCCGGTGAGCAGTCAGGCGCTCTGGAAACAATGTTGGAGCGTCTTGCTGTTTACAAAGAAAAATCAGAAGCCTTGAAATCGAAAATAAAAAAAGCTATGAATTACCCTATCACCGTATTATCCATAGCCTTAATTGTTACTGCTATTTTGTTAATAAAGGTAGTACCTCAATTCGCTGAAACATTCTCGAGTTTTGGCGCTGAGTTACCAGCCTTCACCCAATTTGTATTGGGAATTTCCGATTTCGTCGTCAAATGGTGGCTGTGGATTGCTGGCTGTATTGGTATAGCCGTTTATGCATTTGGCGAAGCCAAAATTCGCTCCAAGAAATTTCAAGAATCCATAGAACGACTGACCCTAAAATTACCGGTTATGGGTGAAATCATTAAAACATCGGCCTTGGCTCGATTTACGCGTACGCTGTCTACTACTTTTGCCGCCGGTGTACCACTAGTTGACGCGCTGACTTCCTGCGCTGGTGCAACCGGTAATGTCGTTTATCGCAATGCCCTGATGCAAGTACGCGAAGATGTCACCACTGGTTTGCAACTTACCTATGCATTGCGCACCGCTGGTGTGTTTCCCATCATGATTCTCCAGATGGTATCTATTGGAGAAGAATCCGGGGCGCTCGATGGCATGTTGGATAAATGTGCCACTTTTTACGAAGCTGAAGTGGACAACGCTGTAGATGGGCTCACCGCCATGATGGAACCCATGATCATGGCAATTCTTGGCGTATTGGTGGGAGGCCTGATGATTGCCATGTATATGCCAATTTTCATGATAGGCTCGGTTGTTTAAGAAACGCTAATGACAACATTGGAATTAATTCTCAGCAATCCCTTGGTTTTAGAGGTGTCTACTTTCTTCTTTGGTCTGTTGATTGGTAGCTTTCTCAATGTGGTAATTTACCGCCTACCTTTGATGATGCAAAACGAATGGCGCAGCCAATGTAAGGAGTTTTTAAACATGCCACCCGCTGCTCTTAGCGCCCCATTTGCTAACTTTAATCTGGCTCAGCCCTGCTCCCATTGTCCGCATTGCAAGCACCCCCTCAGCGCTCTAGAGAATATCCCAGTAGTCAGTTTTTTGTTGCAAGGTGGCAAATGTAAACATTGTCTTACACCTATCTCTATGCGTTATCTGACCGTTGAAACTGTTACAGCGGTTTTGTCCTGCGTTATTGCAGCACACTACGGCTTTACTTGGCTGACACTGGCACTGCTTATTTTTACCTGGTGCCTGCTAGCACTCGCCATAATTGATTTTGATCATCAGCTCTTGCCTGACCAAATTACGTTGCCGCTGTTATGGTTGGGCCTTCTCATCAATTCTCAGGGCTGGCTCACCAATTTAGAGAGTGCAGTATGGGGAGCAGTAGGAGGTTACTTAATTTTGTGGGTCATTTATTGGATCTTCAAATTACTCACCGGCAAGGAAGGCATGGGTTTTGGCGATTTCAAATTACTTGCAGCACTTGGTGCTTGGCTGGGCTGGCAAACGCTACCACAAATTATCTTGCTGTCTTCACTAGTGGGCTCACTAGTGGGTATAAGTTTGATCATAAGTAAAGGTCGTGATAAAAACATACCCATTCCCTTTGGTCCTTATCTTGCCAGTGCAGGCTTCCTCGCTCTCTTGTATGGTGACACTATCACCTCCCTGTATTTCAATATTTTGGTCTAGTTTATGAATACTAATGAGCTACAACGACCTTACATCGTTGGACTCACTGGCGGCATTGGTAGCGGGAAAAGTATTGTCACTGAAATGTTCCGCAAGCTAGATGCTGAAGTAATTGATGCCGATGAAATTTCGCGCACGTTGGTTAAAGCTGGCTCGCCAGCACTCAAGCATTTGGTTGAACATTTTGGCACTCACCTGCTCAATGTTGACGAATCTTTGCAACGCCCACTATTGCGGAATTTGATTTTCAGTGACCCTGCAGCCAAAGATTGGATAGAACAACTGCTACATCCGTTGATTCACGCTGCGATTGTCGAGCAAATTTTACACTCGCATAGTCGATGGCTGTTACTGTCGGTCCCCTTGCTATTGGAAAGCAACCGTTATGATTTTGTAGATAGAATTGTGGTTGTCGACATCCCCGAAGAATTGCAACTCGAACGTACCCACCAACGCGACAAAACAGATGTCGCTCAAATTAAAAGAATCATCGCTAGCCAACTGCCGCGCGAGGCGCGCTTGTTAAAGGCAACAGAAATTATTAATAACACTGGCGACCTCAACCAATTACAAGCACAGGTAGTAGCTCTACACATGCGGTACCAGGAGTTGGCCAATGACCGGCATAAAACAAATTAACTGCCCAACCTGTCAAAAAATTGTGCAATGGAATGAAACAGAACTTTTCCGGCCGTTTTGCAGCAAAAAATGCCAACTCATAGATTTTGGCGAATGGGCAGCAGAGCGGCACACGATTCCAGTTGAAATTCCGCCAGATGAATTTGGACAAGAAGATCAGGATTAGTTGGGGTTTTGCTGGGATATATTCATTTTTTTGGATCGGTAAATTTTTGCCTTACTCGGCGTCATTCCACTTTTTTTTCAGTGCCGTGACTATGGGAGTATTAGCGGCAGGAAAAGCATAAGAACTTAAGTCGCGGATTTTGACCCATCTAATGCGCTGCCCTTCTCTTGGGTATGGTGTCCCACTGTGTGCTTTGATTATCCAGACATCGAGTAAGACTTTTTTATCTCCATAATCGTGGTCAATTAGAAGAAAGGGGGCACATTCAAGTACGACTAGATTAATTTCTTCTTGTAATTCTCGGGCCAAGGCGGCCTGCACAGTTTCGCCAACTTCTATTTTACCGCCAGGGAACTCCCATAAGCCGCCCTGATGTTTATCCAGGGGGCGTAACGCAAGCAATACTTCACGCTGTTCGTTGAGGATTACACCAGCGACTACATGAATCACACTAGCCATAGGGGCTCATAATTAACTACGGTAATCGGCATTGATGCTCACATACTCATGCGAGAAATCGCAGGTCCAAAGTGTTTCGTTACAACTCCCTCGACCGAGTTTAACTGTGATGGTAAAAGCTTCCTGATTCAGGACAGCTTGCCCTGCAACTTCGGTGTAAGACTCGGCTCGCGCACCTGCTTGCACAATACAAACTTCACCTAACCAGATTTCGATCTGATCTATCTGCAATTTGTACAATCCCGCTCGTCCTACCGCGGCAAGTATGCGCCCCCAGTTGGGATCAGATGCAAACAGCGCAGTTTTTACCAAAGGAGATTCACCAATAGCATATCCTACTTGCAAACATTCATCTGTGTTTGCACCGCCCTCAACCTTTATCGTGACAAACTTGGTGGCACCTTCTCCGTCTTTGACGATGGCTGTAGCAAGCTCAATGAATACTGTAGTAAGTGTGTCGTGGAAAAGTTTTTGTTCAGCTGCGCTCAGTTGGGCAACATCTACACCACTTTGGCCACTTGCAACAAGCATACAACTGTCATTGGTGGATGTATCGCCATCGATGGTAATACGATTAAAGGACAGATCGGCGGCGGCTTTTACTGCGTGCTCTGCTTGTTCCCTGCTCATTAGTACATCGGTGAATACATAGCCTAGCATGGTGGCCATGTTGGGTTTTATCATGCCAGCACCTTTGGCAATGCCAGTAATGGTGACTGTTTTATCTGCCAACTTCAGTTGGCGCGAACATGCTTTCGGCCGAGTGTCCGTTGTCATGATGCCACGCGCTACTGTATCCCAAGCATTGTCAGTCAAAGCTGCTAACGCTGCGGGCAACACCGCAATAATTTTTTCTGCCGGCAGCTGTTCACCAATGACACCTGTAGAAAATGGCAATACTTGACTAGGATCAACATTCGCTCTGGCAGCAAGCGCCTGGCAACATTGAAGCGCTGCCTCCATGCCTGCTGTGCCAGTTCCTGCGTTAGCATTGCCAGTATTGATCAACAAATAGTGCGCCGTGGCGCGTGCCAAATTTTCTTTGCACAAGGTGACCGGGGCAGCACAGAATGCGTTGGTGGTGAACACACCTGCCGTGACTGTACCGGGTGCCAACGCAAATAAAACCACATCCAAGCGGCCCGATTTTTTAATACCGGCAGACACCGCTGCCATGCGAACACCTCCAACAGGATGCAAAATGCCTAATTCTCCGCTACCTACCGCCATAGACTTTTAATTTCCTGCAGGACTTTGTGGTTCATTCCAGCTTGCCATGACATAGTTTGTATTTTTCGCCTGAACCACACGGACATGGATCGTTACGCCCCACTTTTAACGGCCGCACAAAAGGAACTTTTTGTTGTGGTGCTTGTGGTGCAGCTGCGGCTACTGGATCGCTTAAATGTAGAGGTTTTTGCACTACTTTAGCGGCTTCTGCAACCCGTTGTTTTTCGATAACATCAACTGGATCTTCCTGTTTGATCCGCACCAAACTGAGAAATTTGATTACTTCAAACTGAATATTACGCAACAGTTCTTCAAACAGGTTGTAAGACTCACGTTTGTATTCCTGCTTGGGATTTTTGCCGCCATAACCGCGCAGGCCTATGCCTTGTCTCAAACTTTCCATCTGACCAAGATGTTCCTTCCAGAAACTATCCAAAATCTGCAAAGTTATTTGTTTTTCAAAGACGCGCATGTTGGCACCAATGCCAGCACCTTTGGCCTCATATTCTGCTTGAACTGCAGCCACAACCCTCGCTCGCAAGGG
>CAIMTR010000105.1 GCA_903844415.1 uncultured Gammaproteobacteria bacterium | reverse complement strand
CGCACCCCAAAAAAAATTCAGAATTCACAATCCCGCTTTTATGGCATAGGAGATGAGCAAAGTTTGTTTGCAGCCATCGAAATTGTGGTGATGCACAATGACGTTTATATCGACGCGCTGGTGGTGGCACCTACTCATATGAGGCAAGGGTTGGGAACTGCTCTGCTGATATACATGATTCAACTATACCCAGAGAAGTCTTTTATAGTACAAACTGCCAAGGCGAATTATCCAGGAATCAGTTTTTACCAGAAATGTGGATTCCTAATAGTTGCAGAACTTAATTCTCCCGACGGGCTGCCCTTAGTGAGTCTGGTAAAAAAAGACGCTTTTAATCGTTAAACTTGTAACTTAATACCAAAGGATTCATCAATGGATATAAAAATATTCGCAGCTGTTTTTTTTACAGTTTTTGTGGCTGAGTTGGGTGACAAAACGCAACTTGCTACCCTGTTGTTTTCTGCCGATAAAGAGGTCAGCAAATGGACTGTGTTTGCCGGTTCCTCTCTGGCGCTGATAACAACTTCGGCGCTGGGTGTGCTCGCAGGTGGTTTTATCTCCGGTTTTATTACACCCAAAAATCTGCAACTTATTGCTGGTGCTGGATTTGTCGGGATTGGCATCTTGACCTTGCTGCGCGCCAACGCATAAGAATTTTTCAACGCCATTGTGTGGGGAGATGGTAGACAATTTTGCCCGTCGGGCCTGGTGGTTGCCTGTTTCAATGCTTGAATACAAGTCCCATCCGTGGGAGCTTTGGCAGGTGCATTTGTATATGTTTAAACATTAGCAACGAGCAGGGGGTCTATATATGGCAGCCAGACGATTATTTTGTACCTTGGTCAGTATTATCTGCGTAAGTTCTTGTTCGGATAACGTAACCACCGAAAATTCTGTGTCTGGAGCCAATGTGGTTGCCCTCCCAACCGAATCGCAAAATATGGCTGTAATCGACAATCCATTCTTTACTGTTAGCACTCTAGATTTGCAGTTCCCGCGCTTTGATCTGATTACCACTGAACATTATCTGCCTGCCTTCGAGCGTGGCATGAGCGATCAGCTTGCTGAGATAGACTTGATAACCGGGCAAACAGAGTTGCCTACTTTTGCCAACACTATGATTGCACTCGAGCAATCCGGGCAGTTGCTAAACCGGGTTTCGTCGGTGTTTTTTTCCATGAGTTCAGCGCATACCAATGAGGCTATACAAGCTATTGAAGTTGAGATGTCGCCCCGACTTTCGGCGCATTCCGACGCAATTCTCCTTAATGCTGCGCTGTTTGCGCGTGTAAAAAGTTTGTATGAACAGCGAGAAACTTTGGCCTTGGATGCAGAGTCAGTATTTCTGATTGAAGAAAATTATAAAGACTTTGTCCGCGCAGGGGCTCAGCTCAATGCCTCGCAGCAAGACATTCTGCGAGCGTTTAATACCGAGCTGGCTGAACTAGAAACGCAGTTTAGTCAAAATGTGCTCAATGGCGTGAATGCCGCTGCTGTGGTGGTAGACAGCAGTGAAGAGCTGGCGGGCTTGACCCAGGTCGAAATTCAAGCCGCGGCTGATACGGCAATAGCCCGCGATTTGCCGGGAAAATATGTGCTTTCTCTGGTCAATACTAGCGGTCAACCCGTACTAGCTGCGCTGGAAAATCGCAGTTTACGCCAACGTATTATGGAAACATCGCTGGCACGCGGCAGTAGTGGTGGCGAATTTGATAATACCGCTATCGTTAGCAGAATCGTCAGCTTGCGGGCACAAAGGGCGCAATTGTTGGGGTATCCGAACCATGCTGCTTACGTGCTGGAAAAACAAACTGCGCAAACAGCAGCAGCGGTTAATCAACAGTTGGCAGATTTGATGCCACGTGCCATCGCCTTTGCCAAGCGGGAAGCCGCAGACTTGCAAGCACAGATTCGGGCCGATGGTGTCGACTTGCAGCTAGCCGCTTGGGACTGGGATTATTATGCAGAAAAAGTAAAACTAGAACGATTCAACTTTGATGAAGAACAATTACGGCCTTATTTTGAATTGAACAACGTGCTGGAAAAAGGCGTGTTTTTTGCCGCTAATCAAATCTACGGCGTTACCTTCAAGGAACGTACTGATTTGCCCGTGTACCAGGAAGATGTACGTGTGTTCGAGGTGTTTGATACTGATGGCACAACACTGGCTTTGT
>CAIMTR010000104.1 GCA_903844415.1 uncultured Gammaproteobacteria bacterium | reverse complement strand
GTGCCTATACCAACTCCATCTCTTGGATGTCTGCTACTCAGCCGCTGCCAACTGAAATCAATCCCCGCGTGGCATTTGAACGCCTGTTTGGTGACGGCGCAAGCCCGGCTGAGCGTCAGCGCGGGCGCGAACTGAATGCCAGTATTCTCGATTCTGTAGCATTGAAAGTACCCGCGTTTAAACGCGTGCTTGGCAAGGCTGACCAGATCAAACTGGATACCTATTTGGAAAATATCCGCGAACTAGAGCGTCGCATTCAGATTGCGATGTCCGGCAGCATAGTCGAACCGACCCAAGAAATACCATTCGGCATACCGCAAGATATAGATGTGCATTTCAAATTGATGTATGACCTGATTGCGCTAGCTTTTGAAGGTGACATCACCCGTTCAGCCACCTTTATGCTGGGTCGCGATCTTTCGTCAGTCACGCATCCTGCGTCAGGCTATACCGGTGGCTGGCATTCAACATCGCACCATGGTGATACACCTGCAAATATTGCCAACTACGCTAAGGTCAATCGTTACCACATCAGCCTGCTGGCGTATTTCGTAGAGAAACTGAGCAAGATTGAGGATGTGGATGGAACCGCGCTGGATAACTCCCTAATCTACATGGGCAGCAACATGGGCAACTCGCATCGCCACGCCCACGAAAAAGTGCCTGTTGTACTTGTGGGTGGCATAGATGGCACCTACTAAGGTAATCGTCACTTTGCTTATCCGGACAATGTGGAAAAAACTTCCAACCTGCTGCTCAGTATCCTGCATTTGTATGGCATCGAAGTCGATTCAATCGGCGAGAGCACCAGACCGCTTGATATAGCCTGACAAGTTGTTGTGACGTATTTTCGAAAGTATTTTGTTTAATCGTGAGTAGATGTACCGGGTGTCACCGAAAGCTTAGTACTAGGCTCCTTTAGAATAAATATAACAATATATGTAAATGGCAGAATCAACGAGATCTGTCAGAGTGGAGAAGTTTGATGAGGTGGCTTGGTTACAAAATAATTTTCACAGCGTTTGCTGTATTCTTTGGCTTGCATGCATTTGCCCAGCCGATCAGACCACAGGTGCCGCTGCCGGACGGCCCGCTGCGAAATATCATCCTGAAAAACTGTGTTTCCTGTCATGGCATTGATGACTATGCATTCAACGCACTCGACAAGGTCAAATGGACTGAGCTACTGACCAATTTGCATCGGGGCATGGAAGTAAATCTTTCAGGTCATGATCAGGCACTTCTGCTCGAATATCTCTCTACTACCTTTGGCACTGAAAGCGCACCCTTCCCAAGGGAATACTTCCCACCGGAGATTTCGACTTTTTATGGAGATGAGGAAGGCAGGAGTAATCTGGATGTGATTTGTACCGAGTGCCACGAACTTGATCGGGTTTATGAAACCAGGGCTTCACTTGCCCGCTGGCGTGTACTGGTGGTGGAGATGAGACAGCGCGGCGCCTCCCTGCCTGACGATGAAAACATGGAACGTCTGATCGAGTGGTTAAGCCGCGTACAGAGCGCCAACCTGTTCGAATAAGGCTTGTTACTGAATTAGGAAGGTTCCGCTTGTGCGAGAAGCATGATCGGAACCTTTTTTATTTCAGCCTGTAATCTGTTTTTTAGCTCAACATTTGTTAGGCACTGTCAAAACAAACACCGTGAGCCTGTAGCAAACATAGAATTATCAAAGGTATTTGCGATGAAGAAAATAATCGTTCTGGGTGGTGGAACAGCTGGCTGGTTGACGGCGCTGCTAGTAAGAGAGTTTTACCCGCAATTTCAGATTACCGTTGTCGAAAGTGATGCAATCGGCATTCTGGGGGCGGGCGAAGGTACTGTACCTCACATTGTGGCGGTACTTGATTTTCTGAAAATTCCACTATCTGCGCTGTTCAGAGAATGCAGCGCGACTTTGAAAACGGGCATAAAGTTTACCAACTGGCATGGCGACGGTACTTCTTACTTTCACAATTTCACCGGCAACGATGAACTGGAAATGTGGGATCTGGATAATATTTTCAGATTCAACGTGTTGCCAACCATGCTTATTGGACAAGACATTCCGCTGGATAGCGCCAGCTTCATCGCAAAACTTTCTGCGGAAGGGAAGGTCCCATTTGTGTACAGTGATATTCCTAAAGCCGATTTGCACAAGTACCCTGACCCGTTGAATACGCTGCATCCTCTCGGCAGCTTTGCGCTGCATTTTGATGCAAGGCTGCTGGCTAAATTCCTTGCCAAATTAGCGCTGTCTGAACGCAATATTGAGCGTATCGAAGGCAAACTTGCACAGCTCAGCAATGATGCGGAAGGCAACATCACCAGCCTGACTCTGGAAGACGGCACTGCTCTTAGCTTTGATTTTATCTTCGACTGTTCCGGCTTTGCACGGCTGTTGCTCGGCAAGCACTTCAACGAACCATGGGTTGATTACAGTAAGCATTTGCCGCTAGATACTGCGTTGCCGTTTTTCATTCCTCATGATGGGGTCAAGTTGCCGCCATACACCGAAGCCATCGCGATGAAATTTGGTTGGATCTGGAAAATTCCGGTCCAAGACAGGTACGGTTG
>CAIMTR010000103.1 GCA_903844415.1 uncultured Gammaproteobacteria bacterium | reverse complement strand
TGATAAATTATTTATTATTCTCAAAAAATGTTAGTGATCGAAGTCTCATCTATGCTGAAAAAAATTTTAATTCTACTAAGCCTAGCAATTGTCAATCCAAGCTTTGCCATTGAAGTTGGTGATTCCTTAACTATTCGCGAAATCAAAACACTAGATCAATCTATCCTGCCTCCAAGTTACTGGCAAGATAAATTTATCTTAGTCCAGGTCTGGGCTTCTTGGTGTCCATATTGCCAAAAGCAAAATATAAATCTTCAAAGCCTCGCTGAACAAACAAAAAATTCAAATCTGCGCATCCTAGCAATCTCGATTGATCAGAACCCTAAAAATGCCATCGAATATCAAAAAAAATATAATTATCAATTCCCGATGGCGATGATGACTGAATCACTAGCAAAAGAGATCGGTAAGCGACGAGGTATCCCAGAAACCTATTTAATTAATCCACAAGGTAAGGTTATCCAAAAAAACTTTGGCTTAATGGTAGATGCTGAATTTTTTGAATACCAAAAATTCAGCCAGTAAACTACTCTTTTTCCAGTGCCAAATAAATATTGTAAGCATTGATTCTATTTGCTGTATTAAATAATGGAATATGCGCATATTGGGACCAATTAATTTTTTTATAGGCCTCTTCAAATGGCTCCATTTCACTTGCTGCTTGCTTCATAGAGGCTCGCAGAAATAGTAAATAATTTTCCACAAACTGTAAATCCTTGCGGGGTTGTGTTGAAACTTTTCCATGCCCTGCAACAAGGGCATTAATATCCATTTGAGCCACTTCTCTTAGTGCTTTAATCCAGCCTAGGCTATCCGCATTACCCACATAAGGAATTCGGCCAGAAAAAATCAAATCGCCAGCAAATAAAACTTTCTCACTGGGTAAGTAAACAACTAAATCTTCCGCCGTATGTGCATGTCCTATTGGCTTAATCATGAGATCTAGGCCAGCTATTTGCATGATGGATTGCCGATCTATCCATAAATCAGCCGGAATAATCTTCTCAACAGAATCTAGCCAAGGAGAAATATTTATTTTCGATGCAGCTAAACGCGAGGCAGTTGTATCTGAATATAGATAAGTTTTCCCTAGAGCATGCGCAATAATCTGCGCCCCAACTTCTTTGTAACTTTGTAAGCCATAAACATGATCTGCATGATAGTGGGTAACAATGACATGGGTAATCGGTTTGACAGTAATCTTCCGAATCACTGAAATCAACTCGTCGGCAACTGCTGGTGAGCCAAGGGCATCAATTACAACAACACCAGTTGGCCCAATAATAAAGCCAGCGTTCGAAATAAAGTTTTTATTCTGACTATTTCCTAATGCTGCGAATCCTTGAACATAATAGCTACTCTCGGAAACTTGAATTGCTTGCATCGGCAATTGCGCAAAAGTTGACCCAAGGTGGCCAAGAACCCCCAAGAAAAAATAACAAAAACTTTGGAAATATTTCAATTTTTTTTAGGGCTTAATATAAGCGAACCGGTCTTTACTTTGTAATTGACTAATTCGAACAACTCCAGAGGGTGTGAAATCGGCATCTAAAATAAACTGCTCTTTTTTAAGTTGCCGATTTTTTAAAGTAATCTCACAGACT
>CAIMTR010000102.1 GCA_903844415.1 uncultured Gammaproteobacteria bacterium | reverse complement strand
CGAATAACGGTGAAAAGGTCTGGGAAGTACAGGCCACGGATCGCTCTAAAACTCTGTCCATCACCGGCGCACCGCGTATAGCCGATGGCATCATCTATATTGGCGAGGCAGGCTCCGAATTTCATCAGCGCGGTTATCTGGCTGCCTATGACGTCACCAACGGCAAAGAACTGTGGCGCTGGTGGGCCGTACCGGGTAACCCTGCGCTGGGTTTCGAACAACCAGAACTCGAAATGGCAGCAGCAACTTGGAATGGCGAGTGGTGGCTTACCGGCGGCGGTGGTACACCTTGGGATGCTATTACCTATGATCCTGTCACTGATCTAGTCTACATCGGCACCGGCAACGGCGCTCCCTGGCCGGCCGAAGTGCGCTCACCAGGCGGTGGCGACAACCTGTTCACAGCTTCGATAGTTGCGCTCGAAGCAAAGACTGGCAAATATGTTTGGCACTATCAGGCAACCCCTGAAGACAGTTTCGATTTCGACAATACCCAGCAGATCGTTACAGCCGATCTCGTCATCAACGGCGAGCAGAAACACGTGCTGATGCAGGCCCCTAAAAACGGTGTGTTTTACGTAATTGAGGCGGCCACCGGCAAGGTGATTTCAGCCGACCTGTACGTGCCAACCGCGAATTGGATGACTGGCTTCGACGAAAATTTCCGACCTATTCTCAATCCAGATGCCAACTACGGCGCATTCGGCGACCGTGGCTTCCATGTCGTGCCCTCTGCAGGCGGCGCGCACAGCTGGCACCCGATGGCCTTCAACCCGAACACAGGGCTGATGTATATCCCGACAAACTACGGCAGCTTCCCACTGGTAGCCGAAGCTGGCGCGAAGATGGGTAATCAGCTGCTCTCCATCAATACCGGCAAACGCCCGCAAGATCCGGCACCGGTGCTTGAAGGTGCGGGTTCTTACCTGCTGGCTTGGGATCCGGTGAAGAAAATATCGGTCTGGGAACAACGCCAGGGCGGTTCGCGTTCGGGTGTACTAACGACAGCTGGCAATCTTGTGTTTCAAGGCACAGCGGAACAGACCTTCTCGGCCTTCCGTGCTGATACAGGCGACAAGTTGTGGACTACGCCAACACAGGCCGGGGTGGTCGGCGGCGCAGCAAGTTATGAAATCGATGGTGAGCAGTACATCGCGGTAGTAGCTGGACAGGGCGGTGGCCGTGGCGGTTACTGGGCACCAAACTACGCGCGTCTGCTCGTATTCAAACAAGGTGGCACTGCCACCTTGCCCGAAATGGTGAGTTTTACACCGCCAGTTCTTAATCCACCGGCAGACTTCGGCGATGCCGCACTACTGGCGCAAGGCGAGATGCACTACAACGAAAACTGTGCCAGCTGTCACGGCAACAGCGGTAGGGTCAGCAGCTTGTTCCCTGATCTGCGTTATGCGGCCGCACTGAACAGTCCAGATTTGTTCAAGGGCATCGTGATTGACGGGGTGTTGCAGAACAATGGCATGGTTTCGTTCAAGGACGCCCTAACACCGGAAGATGCTGAAGCAGTGCGTGCCTATATCGTTAGCTTGTCGAACCAGGCGAAGAATGCACCACCACCCCCAGCAGGTGGCCCCGGCGCCGCAGCTCCTGCTGCTGCCCCGGCACCTGTTGCACCCGCTGCGCCTGTTGTACCTGTTGCAGCTGCAACAACAGCTACACCGCCGGAACTACACAAAGATTAAATTTTAAAAATGAAGAAAAAAATCAAAGGGATCAGCGTATCTGTTTGCAGATACGCTGTTCCTAGAGATCGAGTCCGTCAAGACACCGAGCTGGTCAAAATCGACGACAGATGAAGGTAGGCGGCTAAAAACTCAATGATTATAGGCATATGGCGGCCTAGACTGGCATAATAGCCAGCATGCCGAACCGTAATCCCCATGCCACTCACCCCCCAAAAACTAAATCACGCTGGTGGCCAATTTTAGGGCCGCTACTGCTGTGGAGCACCATATTGGGAAGTGTCTGGTGCGTGTGGATTGATTTCAAAATTCGTGCTGATTTTAAAGCGTTGCAATGGGCACTGCCTGCCAGAATTTATGCCCGCCCGGTTGAATTGTATGCCGGGGCACATTTGGGCGACGAGGATTTAACCAATATTCTGCAGCGGCTTGGTTACCGGCAGACTACATCGGTAGCGGGGCCCGGTGAATATCAGGTGACGCAATCACGTGTACGTCTACGGACACGCGGTTTTGAATTCTGGGACGGTCAGGAAACCAGTGTCTATACCGAGGTGGATTTTAGTGGTCGCCATATCAGTGCCTTGCGGGGCGAACAAAATGTAGACGATCTAGCCTTAGTACGCTTGGAACCCGTAGAAATCGCGCAGGTCAATCCAACCACTGGTGAGGATCGTTTACCCGTAACACTTGACGATGTGCCTGCGGCATTAGTACAGGCGGTAATTTCTGTTGAAGACCAACGCTTCTACAGTCACTACGGCCTTGACCCAATCGGCATTTTGCGCGCCTTATGGTCCAACGTACGTGCCGGTGGCGTTGTGCAAGGCGGCAGCACACTCACTCAGCAACTGGTCAAAAATCTTTATCTCACCCAAGATCGTACCTTGTTGCGAAAACTGGAAGAGGCGGTAATGGCGGTGGCGCTGGAGATACATTTTAGCAAAGACGAAATTCTGACTGGCTATCTCAATGAAGTGTTTCTGGGTCAAGACGGAAATCGCGCCATCCACGGTTTTGCGCTGGCTGCAGAACATTATTTCGGGCGACCACTCAAAGAATTGAAACTTGATGAGTTGGCCGTACTGGCAGCGTTGCCACGTGGGGCATCTTATTACAATCCTTTGCGTTATCCAGAACGTGCAATTGAACGGCGTAATGTGGTGCTGGCACGAATGCTTGCACAAGAATATATCAGCGATCAGCAATACGAACAGGCTCACAAGGCAAAACTAGAGGTTAGTGCTCGACCACTCAAGCGCGAGCGCGGCAGTGGTTACCCTGCTTTTATGGAGATGGTATACGCCGACCTGGCACGGGACTACGATTCCAAGGCATTACGCACAGAAGGTTTGCGCATATTTACCACTCTGGATGTTGGCATGCAAAGCGCAATGGAAGCAGTACTCAACAAAAGTGTTGCTGCCGTTGCGAGAATTCCGGACGCTGATAAACACCTAGAAGCTGCTGTAGTAATTACCGATGCAAGCACAGGTGAAGTACGTGCCCTGGCTGGCAGCCGTCAAGCTGGTTACACCGGCTTCAACCGTGCTCTTCATGCAAGCCGCCCGATCGGATCTTTGGTAAAACCAGCTGTGTACCTGACAGCTCTAGAATCGCCCAATTTTCATCTAGCCACGATACTGGCTGACAAACCCGTCACACTAACTTTGGAAGATGGTCAACTTTGGAAACCCGATAACTACGACAACCAAACTTTTGGTGATGTCTATTTACATGACGCACTGGAACGTTCTCTGAATCTTGCAACTGTTGATCTTGGCATGAAAGTTGGCTTGGTGGAGGTAGCCAATATGCTGACTCGTTTGGGCCTAAAGCGATCTGTGTTGCCGTATCCTTCTATGTTGCTTGGAGCGGTCAACATGGCACCGATCGAAGTAGCGCAGATGTATCAGACTCTCGCAAGCAATGGCTTTCGTTCACCACTGCGCTCGGTGGAAGCTGTGACCACAGCACTCGGTGAACCGCTGGCAAGGTATGGCATCGAAACCGAACAAGTGGTCGAACCCGATGCGGTATTTCTGCTGGAATATGCCATGCAAGGTGTCTTTACGCGCGGCACTGCCCGCACCGCAGCCAATCGGCTTGCCTACAACATGCCACTGGCAGGTAAAACAGGCACCACTAATGACTCGCGTGACTCTTGGTTTGCCGGTTATGGTGACGATCTGGTAGGAATAGTTTGGCTCGGCCATGACGATAATAGTGAAACTGGGCTCACCGGTGCCACTGGGGCACTCAGGGTATGGACAGACATCATGACACTGGCAGACATTCAGCCGCGGCAGACTCTTCCACCGCAAAATATCGTGTTCGATTCAGTACCCTTGATACCAGTCCGGGACACCGCAGATCGCAACTGCAATGCCACTCAATCCTTGCCATTTCGCGCCAAGACCATGCCGGATGTTGAATACAGCTGTGAAGTAACGGATTCCTTTTTTGAACGCATTATTGACCGATTTAGGAACGACGTCCCATGATGCATCGAATGCTGCTAGTCGTGCTGCTGACAACGATACTCGGCATTATCAGCGGATGTACCAGTTTCGAAACCACGGACAATACTCCTACGCCCGCTGCAGTAGTGGTTATGCCAACCACACCAGATCCATCAGTACCGCAAACCATTGTGTCACCACCTGCGGCCTTACCGAGTGTTGTGACTTTGCCACCTGCGCCAGCGCTTGTACCGCCTGCTTCAACTCCAAACAATCCAGCGACCCCCACTGCCACTCTACTAGTAGCAGTTGATGCTGCCATCGCTGCCGGCGAATTGGAACGTGCTGCTGCCTTATGCGAAAGAGCACTACGAATCAGCCCAGGTGATGCTTATCTATGGTATCGGCTAGCCAGTATTCATATGCAGCAACAACGTTATGCGGATGCTGAGGGTGTAGCACGCCGCGCGCTTAGTTTCGCAGGATCAGATGCGCAGTTAAGTCAATCTATAAACAATCTGCTGCAACAGGCACAGGCAGCATTAACAAGGTAATTAGCCAGATTAGGTTTCTATATAAAAATAGTTCCTGCAGAATTCTGTTTAAGCCCGATCAAAAACAACCGCGAAAACTTATCAAAAATTTTTTGCGGGCATTCACGGTGGCCGCCCCATTTGTAGGATGTGTGACACTCAAATGAAGAAATTGTTTTTTCTAACGGAGCAATAGATGAGCTTACCCAAGTGCCCCAAGTGCAGCTCCGAGTTCACCTACGAAGATAGCAGTTTTTTTGTCTGCCCCGAATGCGCGCACGAATGGTCGAAGGACCTAGCATTGGAAGTGGTTGATCAAAAACAAATCGTGCGTGATTCAGCAGGCAATGCACTGAAAGATGGAGATACGATCACTGTGGTTAAAGATTTGAAAGTGAAGGGCACTTCATTAGTTGTAAAGGTCGGCACCAAAGTCAAAAACATTCGTATAGTTGAAGGTGACCACGATATCGACTGCAAAATCGATGGCATTGGTGCAATGCAATTGAAATCGGAGTTTGTGAGAAAAGTATAGCGGCCGCTAAAATTTACCAGATCAAATCTGAGCCGAAAATTTCTTAGCAAATTTTCTTTTCTTAAAATAGGAATTTTTTCTAAGTTGATATAAATCAAGTCATTATTTATAGCTGCAGCATAACTTCAGCAGGTGAAACCGACGCTTCGGTCTGGAGTTTAGGACAATAGCAGCTTATGCTTTACGCATTAAAACCAAACCTAACCAGAGGATTTGAACCATGTTGACAAAAACCTACATGATTATGCTGTTTGCTTTGCTGTCCGCAATATCGGTTCAGGCGGCAGAACCGGAACCCACGCTGCAATCTTTGCAGGATGAAGTCAAACGTTTAAACAGTATTGTGCCAGGGCAGGCCTTTGCAATGACCCAAGTGGCTTACAATTTCAATAATCTCTGGTTTGCCGCCCAAGCCAAAAACTGGCCATTGGCGCAGTTCTATCTAAATGAAACCAAAGTGAGGTTGCGCTGGGCAATGCGGATAACACCTATCAGGAAAACTTCCGCCGGTGAAATAGAGCTGACTCCAATTGCCACAGCTCTGGAAACCGGACCTCTGGCTGCTGCCGAGCAAGCCATCACTGCGCAAGATAACGCAGGATTTGTTGCTGGCTATACGGCAATGATGCACGGCTGTCAGGGGTGTCACGAGGCTCTTGAAAAACCATTTCTGCAATTGCAAATTCCGACAGTGCCTGCGGAATCCATGATCAGATTCACACCCTGATGCAGTCGTTGATCTAGCTCTAACCTCAACTCTAATTGCAGTTTTGTCGGGCTGATTTCAATTGTGATGCCAAGACCAGGCTTTCATGCAACCAAGCTAAGCTGCAATTAAAAAGTCGATGTCGCATTTTTTTTCGTTAGCACGTTGACTTAGTCAATTCGCATTCTTGGTTACGCTTCAGATAAATACGATCTGCCCCCCAATATTGAATTGGGTGAAATTTCTTATTAATTATTTCTTACTGATTTGTAGTTTTTCGTTCTTGTATTCAATTACATCCCCGGCCACAATTTTTTTGCGCTTCATGGTTTCTACTTTGCCATTTACTTGTACCTGACCCGCATCAATCACCGCCTTGGATTCGCCACCGCTGGCCACCAAGCCTTCAAATTTTAATATCTTGAACAGCTCAACCGGTTCTTTGGTAATTTCAACTATACGCATGAGGATTTACTCTGTAAGGAATTTTAAGGTCGACAAGGTATACACAAACGAAACCAGAATGTTGCAAGCTGCTACTTCAGGCAAGCTACTTTTTTAGACAAGTTCAATATGATCGTCAGCGATCTTGATTTTGCGGTCTTTATACAGACTGCCAATGGCACGTTTGAAATTTTTCTTACTGGTCTTGAATAAGTAAAATATTTCTTCTGGGGCACTTTTGTCAGACAGGTTAGCCCTCCCCCCTTTACTCGCAAGATAACGCATGATTATTTCTTGCAACTCGTCTCGGCTCTCGGCATCTAGCATGGTGATGCTCAAATCAATCTTGCCATCTGGCCGCAACGCTTTGATCCAACCTTTGAGATATTCACCAATCTTTAGAGGCTGGGAAATTTCATCCTTGTAAATGAGACCAATGTAGCGATCATCGATCACTGCTTTAAAACCAAGTTCGGTTTCAGAATGAATTTGCAATTCAACCGGCTGGCGCGCCCGCAGCGCATAAGGAGCCGGCTGTTCGTAATCTTCATCGTGTAAGGGCATTAAGTAAAACCTTGTAGCAAGATAAAATTCCTTTGCCAGACCAAAAGTTTATGCTGGTTGGCAAAGGGTTGTTCAGACCAGTAATTAGGCAAGCGGATCGTAATTATGCTGGCCCGTGTCTTGCACATATTCGCTAGTAATCGCACTGAGAGATGTGGTGCCACTGCCACGCATACAAATTGCAAATTCGCGATTGAGCAACTGGATAACCCGTTCCACACCTGCTTGTCCAAATGCACCAAGGCCCCAGCAATAAGGGCGACCCACGCCCACTGCAGATGCGCCCAGTGCCAGCGCTTTAAATACATCTGTGCCACGCCGTATACCACCATCCACCATTACCGGTACGCGGCCATTTACAGCAGCTACAACTTCGGACAGACATTCGATGGTGCCACGACCAGTGTCGGTGGCACGGCCACCGTGGTTGGACACGATAATGCCATCGGCTCCAGCTGCAACGGCTAGGGCTGCATCTGCACCCACTTCCAAGCCTTTGACCATGACATTCATACTGGTAACTTCTTTCATGCGTTTGATGACTTCCCAAGTCAAGCTGGCATCTACCAGACCACTTTGGGCGAGACCTTCAAAAAGGGGTTTGATTTTGCCAGGATAATGACACTCTTCGCAAAAGCGAGTGTCTTTGCGCGCCATAACAGCGGACGTTTCCGTATTACGCCCACCGGGCAGGTCGATGGTGAAACACACGGTGCTGCAGCCTGCTTTTTCGGCGCGTTGCAACATAGCAACAGTGTTTTCCCACACGTTGGTAGAATACAGTTGAAACCACATGCCTTTACCATCAAGGGCGGCTATAACGTCTTCTATGGCATGGGAGGCTTGGGTAGAAATAATCATGTGTGTATTGCTGACGGCGGCAGCGCGGGCCACACCGGTTTCACCATCGTCATGGAAAGCGGCACAGGAACCGATGGGGCTAAGCATAATGGGGGAATCGGCATTAGCACCGAGAAAAGAAATTTTGGTGTCGATTTCAGACACATTCACCAGGCGGCGCGGGCGAATCTGATAACGCGAGTAACCCATCTGGTTAGCATGCAAAGTACCGTCACTGTCTACACCAGAACTGAGATAACCATAATGTGCAGGTGGAATATTTTCACTGGCGATGGCCTGCATCTCAAATACATTGAGCACTTCGGAGGGATCTTTCAATTGCTGACCTAGGGTTTCTTCAACTTCCTGTGCAAAACTTTTGTAGGAAGTCAGCAAGGGACTAGCCGCCAGAAATTTTAAAAATTCACGACGAAATTTTTGTTGCTGCAACTGTTGCTTAATTTGTTGTGGTGATGACATAAGATCCCCTGCGGTAGAATACTATTAAGATATTGAAGTAATCCTGCTCTTGCGGCAGGAAATTTAACGGGCCACTGACTTTACCCAAAACCTCAGTGTTTTAGTAGTCCTGTCTGGCTGATCAATGTCTTTCCATGCGTAAGTAGTGGTGAGCTGCGGATACTCTTGATAACCACGTTTTTGCCAGAACTGGTCGAGCCCGGTCCAGGCAACCGGTCGCAAGGGATGATTCGCCGGTCGTAACACAGAGCAGAAGCAATAAAAGTCAAAACCACCCAGACTCTGCGCATGCGCCTCGCGTTCGGCAAAAAAACGCACCCCCACACCCTGACCGCGAAAGTCGCGACGCAGCACCGATTCTGCACAGTAAAAAATTCGTGCGGGGTTGTAACCATGTGTAATGAAAGGTTGCTGAAAATTTGCTTCTTCAAACTGCAAGGGGATGGCAGTCGCTGCCCCCACCACTTCACCATCAGCAAAAGCCACCACCACTACCGCCTGCGCGCAGCGCACATATGTTTGTAGATAGTTGCGTTCGTACTCTAGTGTGCCGTCGTAGAGATAGGGAAATTCACGGAACACTTCCATCCGCAGACGCGCCACGTCATCTAGGTAGTCTGCCAATGCCGGACCACTGAAACGTGCTATGGTGAGACCTGGAGCAAGTGAAGTCATGTTGTCCTGCTGTTGATGATGCTGGCTATTGTAGTAGGTTTGTTATGGGGTCGCTAAGCTTGGCAACTTGCCCAATTTCAGCCGGTCATAACAGCGACTCTGCGCGGAATGCTCCCGTACTTATAAGTCCATAAGCTGATTTTGCAAGCATTGTGATAAGGCTTACAGTTGCCTTGACTTGCCCGCGGCTAGCGCGCTATAAGTACTTGGAATTATTAAAATAAGCACAGCAAAAATATTCTTGTTCCGTCCTTTTAAACCCGTATAACAGTCGGAGCCGCCATGCGCAGGCCTTACGCATTTAATTTAGTCCCCAACTTTTGCTCGAGCCTGTGCTTACTCTGTTGTTTGTTGAGCAATGTCACCACGGCTGCCGAAGCCGATTTGCGCCTGCCCACTGCCGCGATGAATCGTGATCTGGATACCGTACGTGCCCTGCTCGAACAAGGCGCAGATGCCAACACCCACGGCCTTTACGACACCCCCGCATTGCATTGGCTGGTACGCATTGACGAACTCGAAACGGTTCGCTTGTTATTGAAAGCGGGTGCCGACCCCAACAATCTTACCGGCAATGGTGTTAGTCCGCTGAGCCTCGCTATCGCAGAAGGCAATCCTGCAATGGTCGAGTTGTTGCTGGAGTCTGGCGCTGTAGCCAATGCACTTGAGGCCAGCGGTGAAACCTTATTGATGTCTGCTGCGGCCGTTGGCGTCGTGGGCACAGCGCAAGCCCTGCTTGACCATGGCGCAACAGTAGATGCTCGTGATGCCGAATATGCACAGACCGCTTTGATGATTGCCGCGCGGGAAGGACATGAAGACATTGTTGCACTGTTGTTAAGCAAAGGGGCAAACCCCAATGCAGCTACTGCTATTGGCGCAACACCCGCCTTTGTTGCCGCCAACTCGGTGCCTGGTTTTGGTTTTGGTATTGGCATAATTCGTGGCGGCGTTCCCGCTGACCGTGGCCGCCGTGAACCTATTCCCGGTGGTATGACACCCTTGCACTACGCAGCGCGGCATAACCATGTCGAAGTAGCCATACTATTATTGGCGGCCGGGGCAAAGCTAGACGCCAAAGAAGCTAACGGTATTTGGCCTTTGTTGATGGCTATATCTAACAACAATATGGCAATGGCACAGTTTCTGCTTAAACAAGGTGCCCTTCTCAACGATCAGGACTGGTACGGTCGCAGCCCAATCTGGGAAGCGGTGAACGTGCGTAACTTGTATATCCATAATTCAACCTTTCAAAACTATATTGAACGCGAACCGGTGCTTGAACTCATCACAGCCTTGCTTAACCAAGGGGTGGATGTGAATGTTCGCACCAAGGAAACCCCCCCCTTCCGGCATCATTTGCTTAGTATTACCGGTTCGCTGGAATGGGTAGATTTTACCGGCCAAACACCTTTTCTCACGGCAGCAATGGCGGGGGATGTCACGGTGATGAAACTGTTATTGGAGCATGGTGCCGACCCACATATTGCTACGTTTGAAGGCACCACTGCCTTGATGGCTGCTGCTGGTGTGAACTGGGTATATGCACAAACTTGGACCGAGTCGCCAGAAAGTTTGCTTGCCGCCGTTAAGCTCTGCCTGGAACTGGGCATGGATGTGAATCACGCCAACTCTATGGGCTTAACAGCCTTGCATGGCGCAGCGAATCGCGGCTCCGACAATATAATTGCGTTTTTGGTGGATGAGGGCGCTGATCTAAGCGCGCTGGATAAGGAAAGTCGTTCACCACTGGATTGGGCCAAAGGTGTATTCCTAGCAACTCATCCAGCAGAGTCCAAACCAACTGCTATGGCTTTAATTAGCGAGTTACTGAAAACGCAGGGTAAAGAAATCCGATGATGCTTAAGTCAGTAAACGCTATCAGGAGAAGTCGAAGTAAGATTTGGTCAGTTCTGACTGCATTTGTCACTCTGGCAGCATTTGTCACAACTATTGTGTTCGCGCAGCCAACCCCACAATTTCTCGACGATTATTGCGTCAAATGCCATAACGCAGAAGATTGGGCCGGAAGTCTGGATATGCAGACTCTCGATTACGATCACGTCACTGCAGATGCACAAGTGTGGGAAAAAATTGTGCGTAAAGTCCGCGCTGGCATGATGCCGCCCCAGGGCGAAGATCGACCTGAACGTGCAGTGATGGATGATTTTGCTGCACAGCTAGAAACACGCATAGACAACACCTCTCAGTCACTAGTCGCAGTACCGGCTTTACACCGCCTAAACCGTAACGAATATGCCAATGCCATCCGCGATATTTTTGGTATGAATGTAGACGTTGCCGTTCTGTTGCCCAAAGACGATGCCAGCGAAGGCTTTGACAACATTGCCTCCGGCCTTGGTTTTTCTCCAGCGTTGATTCAAGGTTACACCTCAGCCGCGATGAAAATAAGCAGAACGATGGTAGGAGATTTGACCGCCACCGAATCTGCCACCGCCTACATGGCGCCAGCGGACTTTGCCCAAGATCAACATCTGGAAGGTATGCCGCTAGGCACACGTGGTGGCTTGAAAATCGAACACAATTTTCCACTCGATGCCGAATATGATTTCAGTGTGCGTGGCGGTTTTGGCCGCAATCCAGCTATCCGCATGGATATTACCTTGGACGGTACCACTCTGACGGTTGCTGACATGCGTAATTTCAGGCTGCCAATTACAGCTGGCATGCACACCATCACCGTGGCGGTGGTTGATTTAAAACGGCCGGCGGGAGTAAATGATATTTATTCCGTCTACAGTGTGCAGGGTGCTGTTGATACGGTCGAAATAAAAGGCCCTTTCAATATTAGCGGGACAGGCAACACCATCAGCCGCGAGCGAATTTTTTCTTGTTACCCACAGACCAGCGATGAAGAAAGGCAATGTGCGGAACGTATTGTGAATGATATTGCCACCCAGGCATTTCGTGCCCCAATGACCACTCTTGATACCAGTACCGTGATGGACTTTTACGAGCAAGGTAAACGTGAAGGTAATTTTGAAACCGGAATCCAACAAGCCTTGTCTCGTATTCTTATCGATCCTCGTTTTCTGTTTCGTTTTGAAGCAGAGCCAACTGAGCTTGCCGCGGGTTCCGCTTATCAAATCAGCGATCTGGAACTAGCCTCGCGCCTGTCTTTCTTTTTGTGGAGCAGTGTACCCGACGTAGAATTACTCAGCCTGGCTGCAGCAGAAAAATTGCACGACCCCGCGATTATTGAACAACAAGTAAAGCGCATGATCCGCGATCCAAAAGCTAAGGCGCTGGTCGAAAATTTTGCCGGACAATGGTTATTTCTGCGCGAACTGGCAGGGGTCACACCAGAAGCTCCCGCCTTTGATGAAAATCTGCGCCAGGCATTTAAGGAAGAAACTCAATCTCTAATCGCGTATATGATTGATCAGGATCTGCCGGTGACCGAGTTGCTGGCTGCCGACTACACCTTTCTCAACGAAAGACTTGCACGCCATTACGGTATCGCCAACGTGCGCGGCTCTTGGTTCCGCAAAGTCCAGTTGCCTGCCGACAGCCCGCGCCGTGGCTTGTTGGGTCATGGCAGTATTTTGACTGTGACTTCCACCGCCAGTCGAACCTCGCCTGTGGTGCGAGGTATTTGGGTGTTAGAAAACTTACTGAGTCTGCCCATCCCGGCACCACCACCTGGAGTTGAAACTAATCTCGATGGCGACGGTACAACAGTGCTCACTGCATCAGTAAGACAACGGTTGGAGCAGCATCGTGTTGATCCCAGTTGTGCTGCTTGTCACGACATCATCGACCCAGTGGGATTTGCGCTGGAAAATTTTGATTCGATTGGAGCCTGGCGCGAATATGACGGGGATACACTAGTAGATGCATCCGGTGTGCTGGTAGATGGTACGCTCGTGAAAAGTCCTGGTGATTTACGCAATGCATTGCTGTCACGATCTGATTTGTTTATCACCAATCTGACTGAAAAACTCTTCACCTACGCCCTAGGTCGGGGACTGGAGTATCATGACATGCCGATGGTGCGTTCAATTATAAAAGATGCTGCAAGCACAAATTACCGTTTTACTGCATTGGTATTGGGTATAGTACAAAGCCCGCAATTTTACCAACGCATCAAAAGTGCGGATCCTGTAACAACAGCGGCTCGGTAACTGACCATTCATGAAAAGCAGTAAAAACTAACAATAAGAACCAAACCAAAACCGGAGGCCAACTTGGCTACATTCATCAGCAAAAAACATCTGTCGCGCCGCGCTCTGCTGCGTGGCGCTGGAACTGCTCTGGCTTTGCCCTTGCTGGATGCGATGGTGCCTGCGAGTACGGCTTTCGCACAATCGGGAGCAGCGCCGCGCACTCGTTTTGGCGCTATTTATTTTCCGCACGGTGCCACTATGTCGCGCTGGACTCCAACTGACGCAGGCAAAGATTTTACTTTCAGCGAAATACTGCAACCATTGGCGCCTTTTCGCGACCAGATCAATATTATTTCCAACCTTAGCCATCCTCTGGCTTATGGTCCAGGCGGGGCAACCGGCAATCACAATCGCTCGTCGGCAGCGTATTTGAGTGGTGCCAAAGCGCAATCTGGTGCGCAGCCTAGACTGGGCATTACTTTGGATCAAATTGTGGCAAAAGCTCTCGGTCAGGGCACACCTTTGCCTTCACTTGAGCTGATGATTGAAGAAACCAGTCTCAGTTGTGGCGAAGGACTAAGCTGCGCTTACCGCAACACCATTTCCTGGCAGAACGAAATTTCGCCCTTGCCCATGCAGAACAACCCACAGGTGGTTTTTGAGCAATTATTCGGCGACGGCGCCACCCCTGAACAGCGTGATGCACGCCGCAGCCAATCCTTGAGCCTGCTTGATTCAGTAACTGAGCAAATTGCGACACTCGATAGGCAACTACCGGCTGCAGATCGAGCCCGCCTCGACAACTTTCTTACCGATGTGCGAGAAATCGAACGCCGTATCGAGCAAGCCGCAGCCAAAGTTACTGCTGACATTGCGGTGCCTGGTAAACCAAGTGGTATTCCAGATGATGTAGACGAACATATACGACTTATGTAT
>CAIMTR010000101.1 GCA_903844415.1 uncultured Gammaproteobacteria bacterium | reverse complement strand
GATCTATTGGATTGGCATTAAGTGTGACATCAACCTGGCTGGCATCACCTAGCAAAACATGGAAGGGTGTTGTGCCATGAATATTTAAGGTATCACCAGTAGATAACATCTCGTTATACAAACGAACGTTGGAGGCGTCATCAATTTCTACCCAACTATTGCCTCTGAATATCAGCTGCAGCAAGTCAGAACCCTCGCCTGTTAAGGTCAACTGACGTGTGCCGTTTGTCGAAGGAATAATACTGATATTGCTATTTAGCGGTGCTTCAGCAGCCTGTTCACTCGTGACTACAGTTGCGGGAGAAGCCAGCGCTGCTTCACCACCTGCAACTATCGGAAAGGTTTGAACTGGAGTCGCCGCACTTACTATTGCTTGATTAGGCACAACACTGGCATTCATGGTGGCCAGTTCATTAGCAAGGGGCATTATTGTTGTTGCTAGTGGAGCAGCCGGAATCGCTGTTGGTGTAACTGCAGCAACAGCTCCTTGAATGAGGGCCTCCGAATTAAGGGCTTGGGAATTAGTTGTTTCCAACACTGCTAACTGACGAGTAACTGTGTCATCTCTTGCAGCAGTTTGCTCTCTTCCTACAAACAACCATCCTGCAACAAGCCCAATAACAACTATTACTGTCATCGAAAAAGCCCAGCGGATGGTCAAGTCATGACGCCTACGATTTCTGGAAACTGATTCCGTTCTACTGGTGACATTAGCTGCATTAGCATTCAATCTTTCGTAACATGCCATGAGTGTATCTACATCGCACTGCAAAAAACGACCATAGGCACGCAAATACCCTTTTACAAAAGTAGTACCTGGGAGTTTACTGTAGTCATCAGCTTCCAAAAACCTGATGTATTGCCCAGTCATGTGCAAAGCCAAACCAACCCCTGTATGGGTAAGCTTTGCAGCTTCTCTAGCCTTGCGCAGAATGCTGCCAGGAGTTTCAGGCAGTGATTCAGGTAATTGGGACTGCGAGTCCAATGTTGGAGGAGAATTATTATTCATCACGTTTTAATCGTCAGAAAGTGTAGCTGATAGTTGCAGGTAGAGCTGGGTTTCAGCAGCAGAACTGAAATCTGCTTCAAGCTCATCTCCATATTTATATACGTTTTCAAGATTACCGAGTGTATGTTCCAACTGAATACCAACCCACAAACTGTGGGCTGTTTGACCGATCTTATACAATTGCAACAGGTTTAAATAATTGCGATAAAAAGCCCGCGCTTGCAATACATCTTTTTTTTGCAAGTTGATACTGGTCATTTCCAGACTGGAACGCAACTGATTGGAATTGAGCTGCAATGCTCTGCTAAAAGCATTTTCTGCAGCATCAATCCGCTCCAACCGCAATGCTGCTAGGCCCAGATTTTCAAATGCTTGTGGACGCGCCTGATATTCGGCATCCGCTACTACTTGCTCAAGTTGTTCATAGGCGTCCTCAAAGCGACTGTTGGCAAAAAGGAAGGCAGAATAATTATTGCGAGCCTGCGAATTCTTGGAATTTATCCGTAAAGCGCGCTGAAATTTTACTTCTGCCAGATCTACCTCTCCTTCCTGGGCATAAACCAGACCCCAGATCGCGAACACTTCACTGTTGTTGTTATCCAGATTTTCAGCATTTGCCAGATGACGTTTGGTGTTGGCTAAATCGTTTTGTTCCAAATACCCTGTTGCCAGTCGAATATAATTCTGCAAAGCCTGAGTGTCAGATTTTTCCACATTGAAACCACCTGTGGTTTCAGTGATACAAGCAGATAACAAATTAGCGACAACCAGCATCCCTGCAATACAAGCTACTCGCGCTCGCTTTAGCGCAAGGGTTTCTGTGGACATCTGTCTGTTTGCTGCTGCTTGCATGGTGTGTCACTTGCTTGTAATTAGAGGTTAGCGAGCGTTTTCTTATGACCTGCGTTACTGACTTGATTTTTATTCCACTTAGAAACATCGGTTAGTGTTCTGAAATCATTGAACCGTTAGTGTCTGCACTTCTTTTGATTGTTGAGCCGCCAGAAATCTGGCATTTCGTCGAGTCCGGTCATCAACTTGCCCTACTAGCTGCCCACAGGCAGCACCAATTTCATCTCCGCGAGTAGTACGAATAGTCACGGTATATCCTGCTTCCTGTAAAATTTGGCGAAAATTGGTAATAGCAGTGTTGCTGGAACGTTTGTACTCCGATCCTGCTATTGGATTAAACGGTATCAGGTTAATTTTGCAGGGCAGTGTCCGCAACAGTTCAGCAAGTTCACGCGCATGTTGCCGATGATCATTCACCCCAGAAATCAAAATGTATTCAATGGTTGCAACTCGACTGTCAGTCAATGAATCCATGTATTGCTTAACACTTGCAAGTAATTCTTTGATTGGATATTTACGATTAATTGGCACAATTTGGCTGCGCAACTCATCGTTGGGAGCATGCAAAGACAAAGCAAGTGATGCATCAGTAAATTCTGATAAGCGTAAGATCGCAGGCACGACACCCGAGGTACTTATGGTTACTCGCCGTTTGGACAGGCCATAACAATTATCTTCCATCATCAAATTTACAGCGTTGATGACGTTGTCAAAATTAAGTAAAGGCTCTCCCATCCCCATCATTACCACATTGGTGATACGACGCGGCAAGGGTTGACTGAATTCACCCAGTTCTTGCTTTGCCAGCCACAGCTGTCCGATGATTTCTGCAGTGGTAAGATCACTGTTGAAGCCTTGTTTGCCGGTAGCACAAAAACTGCAATCGAGACTGCAACCCGCCTGCGAAGATATACATAAGGTGCCGCGGCCTGCTTCCGGAATGTAGACCATTTCTACACTGCTGCCACTAGTGACTTCAACAATCCACTTGTAGCAACCATCTTTGGCATCAAAACAATCTTTGATGAGCGGCGGTGTAATCTCAGCAACTTCTTTGAGTTTTTCACGCAAGGGTAGATCGG
>CAIMTR010000100.1 GCA_903844415.1 uncultured Gammaproteobacteria bacterium | reverse complement strand
CTAGGGTGGTGTGGAGCCCTACTGCTGGTAAGCGGGCTGCTGTTGTTTTTCAATAATCGTCTGGCCGGATTACTGCGTGATTTCTCAACTGACACTCTTGGCATTTTTTACATGTTGCTGGCATCTCTTACCTGGGGCATCTATGGCTTGTTACAGAAAAAATTACTCAGGCAACTACCTGCCGCACAATTAACCTTGTTGATCTATGTGGCTGGAGTATTGGTATTGGGTTTGTTCAGCTCGCCCTTGGCGTTGTTGCAATTGAATACAATTGAGGTTGTATTACTGCTCTTTTGTGGTTTTAACATGGTGTTGGGTTACGGGGCTTTTACTGAGGCACTGCGGGTTTGGGGAGCAGCCCGCGTAAGTGCCGTGATTGCCTTGGCACCGGTGTTCACAATCGTCTTCATGCAGGTGGCTGTTGTGTGGTGGCCAGTTTATTTCAGCAGCAGTCAGTTAAATGTCTGGTCTTATCTGGGCGCAGCGTTGGTGGTAGCAGGGTCGATGCTGGCAGCTTTCGGAAAATCATAATCTCTTGGTTTGTTTCAATTCTCAAAACGGACTGATCAAATTGACTAGTGTTGATCAAAATTCATGCAAAGCATTTGGATAAAGTTACTCTGACTCTTAGTTCTTATGTTAAAAATACTGAGGCTTTCGTTGAGTAAATAGCGCCTAATCATAATTAGAACAGAGATTCTACTTTACATTTGATACTACCTTTGTATATTGATCTTCACTTGTCGCCAGCTTAGTAACCGACGATTCAAGATAATTTCGCAACTCTAGTTATAAAATTCTTTGGAGAGAATGTTATGAAGTCTAACAATTACAATCATTTCAAATTAAGTTCGCTTGCGCTTGCGGTCACTTCAGCGCTGCTAAATCCGTTACAAAGCATTGCCGCCCAGAATGAGGCTCTAGAGGAAATTCAGATCACCGGTACACGCATTCGTGCTACCGATGGTATGGTCGCACCAACCCCGGTCACTTCGGTCACTACGACTGAGATAATGGCTTTTGATCCGGGCACCTCGATATCTGAACAGCTCGACAACCTTCCCCAATTTCTTGGAAACCAAACCGCGCAACGCGGAGGATCCACGCTGTTTGGCGACGCTGGTGGCAGTTACTTGAACCTGCGCAACATGGGTAAACAGAGAACACTTGTACTGTTTGACGGTTCGCGCATCGTACCGGCCGACCGCGCCAGTACTGTTAATGTAGACAATTTTCCCACCGCGCTGGTTCGCACCATCGACGTTGTGACAGGTGGTGCCTCTGCAGCTTATGGTGCTGATGCACTAGCCGGCGTGGTTAACTTCGTGCTCGATCGTGAATTCGAGGGCTTTAAATCGAGCGTTTCTACTGGCATCACTGAACGGCAAGATGGGCTGAACTGGAGTTTCTCGGTTGCCGGTGGCAAGCAGATAGGTGATCGCTTGAACGTGATCGGTTCGCTAGAAGCCCGTGATGTGAAACAGATCAACCGAGATCCTTGGGATACCGAAAATTGGAACAGCATCGGTTGGGTAATCAATCCTGCCTGGGCGGCAGCCGCTGCCCTGCCAGCAAGTAACTCCGCTAGGTGTGTCGTAGGCACATACTGCGCTGCAGGTCCACAGCGTATTACAGCCCCGAATGTTCATTCTTCGACGCAAACCGCTGGTGGCCTTATCACCGCTCCCGGCTTCATTCTCAACCGGTATACATTTTCAGCCGATGGTAAGAGCGTCAGGCCTTTCATCGTTGGTGATATTGCAGCTGCCACGGGCACTGGCTCCAATGGTATGCAGGCCGGCGGTCCTGAAGCTGGTATCGCCAAAAACTCGCTCGGTGGCGGTGCCAGCGGTGCCGCTGTAGTTCAACGTTCTGGATTTGGTGCCATCAAGTATGCACTCAACGATGACACCGAAGTGTTCGCACAAGTCATGCTTGGCAGAACGGAGTCCAACACATATGACCGGCTTAGTTCTTTCGAAATGGGGCAGGGATATTTCGGCACAATCTACGTCGAAAATGCCTTCCTGCCTGTGGAAGTGCGCAACGCGATGGTTGCTGCCAACCGTACTTCCTTCGAATTACAAAAGATTGGCCAGCCGATCAAACCACAAAACTTCAATATTGCTGACGGCCGCGATGATAAAAACATTAGCCAGATGTGGTCGGCCAGTACGGGGTTTGATCATATCTTTGCTAACGACTGGTCTCTGCGTGGCAACTATCAGTACGGCGAATCCAAACTGACCTCGGCAGCTTACAATATACTGCGCATCGACCGTCTGCACATGGCAATCGATGCTGTACGTGATCCGGCCACGGGAGCTATTGTATGCAACGTGCAACGTTACAATCCCACGCCACAGCAACTGGCGGCGTCGATGGCAGGTAAAACCGTCGCGACGACGGACCAGGTCAACTTTCCCAACGGCATCCGAACTGTAGATTCGCCGATCTTCAACGATAACGCGATCCGTGACTGTGTCCCTATCAACATCTTCGGCGAAGGTAATGCTACTCAGGCAGGGCAGGATTACGTACTCGACGACAAGAAAGGTCATCGCGACCTCGACCAGCATTTTGCTGAAGTGCTGCTGACTGGCGACTTGTATGAAGGCTGGGGCCCAGGTCCCGTCTCGTTTGCCGCTGGTTTGACCTATCGAGAGGAATGGTTCAACCAGTTAAGCACACCGATCGGCGGCGAACGTTCAGCTTCCAATGCACCGGAAATCGGCATCCGTGGCATGTCGGCAGGCACCACCGGCGGAAATCGCTCGGTGCACTACTTCTCCGCAACCAGTTGGGCGACCGGTGCATTCGATGTTTGGGAATGGTTCAGCGAGGTCAACGTACCTGTGTGGGAAGCCGGGTCCGGCAACCAGCGTCTGGATACGACCTTCGCGTTCAGGCGGTCCGATTATTCGCACAGTGGCGAGATCGACAGTTGGAAATTAGGTGCGGAAGTCCAGTTGATAGATGGCTTGCGATTTCGCGCCACCAAGTCGCGTGATGTGCGCGAGCCAACCTTCGGCGAACAGTTCGAGTCGGGTGGTGGTGGTGCCAATATCACCGATCCGCTTCTGCGTACCTCGTACACGATCACTGCCCTGAGCGGCGGAAATCCCGATTTGAAACCGGAGCGAGCAAATACTCTCACCGCCGGGATTGTATGGGAGCCAAACTTTGCTGACTGGATAAACGGCTTCCAGGTTTCCGCCGACTGGTATGAAATCGACGTTCGTGGTCGCGTGGGTTCACTGGGTGCCCAGCGCATTCTGGACGACTGTTTGGCTGGTGATGCTGCACTGTGCACTCTCGTGTTCCGCAATGCTGCTACCCGTGTCGTGGAACGCGTATTGAACGTCAACCTGAACGTAGCTGCGGCCCTAACATCAGGGGTAGACCTCGAAGCGCGCTACGATAAGGAATTAGACTTCTTCAGCAACCAAGAGGAGTCAATGAGCTTTCGCCTCTTTGCTGGTTACCTAGACGAGAATTCCATCACCACTACTACGTACCGTGATGATGTCGGCAGTACGTCGAGTCCGGAATGGAACGCGACAGCAACTGTTGGATATAGGCTTGGGCCATATGGCGTAAGCATGGTTGGCCGCTATCGTGACAGCGCCTTGATTGGGTCCGGGACCGGAACGTCTGGAGCAGCATTCTGGAGAGAGGGCGTCGACGTAGATGACAATACCATCCCGTCGAACACAGTCGCGAACCTAGTATTCAGCTATCGCGGAGAAACGTCTAATGCCGCTACCTGGAATACGAACTTCAACATTACCAATGTGTTCGACCGCGAGCCGCCCATCACCCCCTCGCAGAGCCAGCGCGGTGGTCAGCAGGGCATCAGCAATACTTACGACGCCTACGGTAGGAGGTATCAACTGAGTCTCAACTATAACTTCTAAGTACGACCATCACCGCACGCAATTCGATAGTTCCGTCACAAAAAAAGCCTGCATTTTTGCAGGCTTTTTTTGTGCAAAACTGGGGCAGGTCTTGCCAGTAAACAAACCGCGTCTAGCAGTTGATTGTTAGGTTTTTTTTGCAGTAGGTTGGATTGCAAGACCTAAGTCCCAAAGCCAGTTAAAAATTCCCCCTTCACTTGGGTGCAAATTTTGATTATGTTACCGACCCAATTCTGAACAATCAGTTAAGGAGCAAAGCATGCAGGCAATTAACAATGTAACCAGATTCAAATTCAAATATTTGTTGCTCACCACAGTCGTCATGGCGGCATGGCTGGGCAACAGCGCACTTGCCCAGCCAGGGCGACAACCTCCACCAGCACCAGTGCCTGATGAAGTCATAATGCCGCGGCCAACTGCAATTGAAGTCGAGCAGGCACGTACGAGTCTTGCAACATTTATCGCCGGCCTGGATACCGCTAATAAGCGCATTTTCGATGCCTATCCATACTTGTTAGAAGTACGCCCACTTGGGATTAACACTGCCTTGGTGCCCAACCTTGCGCCCAACTTCGCAGCAAAACACGCAGCTAATCTTGAGGTCGCTAAAGCGGGCGATATCGACGTACTGTTCATGGGCGATTCCATCACTGACTGGTGGCGTAATGAAACAGGCAACATGGCAGGGAAACCGGTGTTCGACAAATATTTCGGCACAATGAAAGTTGCCAACTTCGGCATTGCCGGTGACACCACGCAGGGGGTGCTGTTCCGCCTGCAGAACGGCGAAGGTCAAGGTTTCACGCCAAAGGCCGTGATGCTGATGATTGGCACCAACAATACCCGCTCTCACAGGCCGGCAGAAATTGCCGAAGGTGTTGGGGCAGTGATACTCGAATTACAAAAGGATTTCCCAGCGGCAAAAATTTTGCTACTTGGCATTTTCCCCCGCAGTACACCCGATGACCCTCTGCGTACGCAGATTGCGGAAATCAATTCCATTATTGCTCGGCTCGGCGATAACCAAAGTGTGTTCTACAAGGATATTGGCGCCATTTTTCTTGATGCCGATGGCAAAATTGCGCCAGAAATTATGAGTGATGGTTTACATCCGACCACGCAGGGCTATGAGCTCTGGGCAGAAGCCATCGAGCAGCCTCTCGCAGATTTGCTGAAATAAACAAATAAGGGGTCTCACCCCTTATTCTCATTGTTCTGCGATGTTCTCCTGCAAAGTATCCCGGGCGGGATGCTTGCAAAACTACTATTGGAGTTCACACAGGTCCGCCTTTGTTTCGAACTTGTCTTGCGCGCTTCAATGCACCTGCGCAGCGGGGGCCGGCTGAGCTACTGCTGTTGCGGCATCTTTCGCGGTATTCGCCAGACTTACCACGTAAGCCCTTATCGCTTCGGCATCCTGCGGCGTCAGCTGTGTGGCGAACGAAACCATGCCATTGTTCTGCAGGGCACCGTCGATAACGATGGCACTAAATAGCGCATCATTGCTGAGCGCGGCGGCGTAGCGCAGGTCGGGGAATACGCTGCTGACGCGTCCGACGCTGGTGCCATGGCAACTGGAACAGTGTTCGGTGTAGTGCTTTTCACCCTGGGCCAGGAGTGCGGTATCACCGAAGTTGGCCGGCGGATTGAGCTGCGGGGGCGTGTAGCTGAGTAGCTCGGGAAGCGTAGCGGTCCCACCGAGTTTGTAGACCAGCAGGCGCGCATAATTAGGTGCCCAATAACCTCCTGTACTCTGACCGGACACTGTCGCGATGAACTGTTCTCCGTCGATCTCGTAGCTGACCGCGCCACCGACGGCGCCCGATTGAGTATCGGTACTCCACACTTCTGCACCAGTGTCGGCGCGGAAGGCCTTGAAGGTGTTACCCGTGGCTTGGAACACCAGGTTGCCTGCCGTGGTCATAACGCCGGCGCGCGTACTGGCGATGCGTTGTTCCCACATGGGTTTTCGCTGTACCGGGTCCCAGGCCAGTAGGTACGAACCGGCGCCTTGCAGTTGTGGCGCTGGACCTTCCGGCTTCTTAGTCGTGTTAATCGACAACAACTGGTTGCCCATTTTCGCGCCGGCTTCGGCCACAAACGCGTAGCTGGAGTAGGTAGTTGGGATGTACATCAGGCCCGTGCCGGGATTGAAAGCCATCGGGTTCCAACCGTGTGCGCCGGCAAATGAAGGCACCACGTAGAAGCCCGTGCTGTCTGCCTGACCATAGTCGGCTTCGGGATTGAGTATGGGACGAAAATTTTCGTCGAAGCCGGTCAGCCAGTTGGCGGTGGGTACGAAGAGGTCGGCCGAGTACGGCTTGCCGGTGGTGGCGTCAAGCACGTAGAACACGCCGTTCTTCGGCGCCTGCATTACTACGTGCGTTTGCAAACCTCTGATCATCAGGTCGGCGGTAACGAGCTGCTGGGTGTTGTCGTAGTCCCAGCTGTCGCTCGGAACGGCCTGGTAGTGCCAGCGATACTCGCCGGTTGCCGCGTCCAGCGCCACAATCGAGGAGGTGAACAGGTTGTCGCCACCGCCGGGCGAGCGTATTTCGGCTGGCCACGGTGCACCATTACCGGTGCCGATGTAGACGAGGTCAGTCACTGGATCGTATGTCACCGCATCCCAAGGAGTGCCACCCCCCCCAGTAAGCCACCACTCGCCATTCCAAGTTGCGGCCGCCATTTCGAGTTCAGGTTGTTCGAAGCCCAGTGCAGGATCGCCCGGCACCGCCCACCACCGCCACAGCTCGTTGCCATTGTTGGCATCGTACGCTGCCATGTAACCACGCTGGTGGTATTCGGAGCCGGCTTCGCCAATAAAGATGCGACCGTCGGCGATGCGCGGTGCGCCCGTGATCGAGTGAAAGCCTTCGCGGTCGGTAACCTGTTTCTCCCATACGAGTTCGCCGGTATCCGCTTTTACCGAGACTAGCCGGCCGTCGAGCGTAGCCCAGATGATGTTGTCCTCATAAATCCCGACGCCCCTATTTACGATGCCGCAGCACAGCTTGACTGCAAATTCTCCGGGTACCTTGGGATCATATTTCCACAACTGCTCGCCGGTCCTTGCATCAAACGCGTAAACTTTGCTCCACGGGGTAGACACATAAATGCGACCGTCGGCCACCAGCGGCGTGGTTTCATAACTGCCACCGCGCTCGGCGAGATCGCCGGACCAGGCTAGACCGAGCTGAGCGATATTGTCGGGCGTGATCTTCGTGAGTGGACTGTAACGCTGCTCGCTGTAGTCACGGCCGTAGGAGCGCCACTCGCCAGCGCCGTCCGTCGTCTGGGCCAAGGTTTGCGTCATTGGTGCGGCGGGTGCTACAGCAATTTGGGTTTCGACGGCGGCGTTGTCGCAACCCGTCAGCACAGCTAACATAGTCAGCGTCATGGCGGCGACTGCGACTCTAGCGGAATTGTTCATTTGGTTACCTCGGGTGGTTAATTCTGACAGCTGGTGGATCAGATAGTACCGAGAGCATCGATATAAGGGAAATGTAGTTTTATACATTGTCGAGATATCGTATGCCAAAAATCAAAGGGCTGAGTAAATTTCATGGAACATCCACTTTTTAACATCAGCCCAGTCGATATCTCCGATGAGCAATGAGTATACTCGTGTCCTATATACCTTCCGCCGTTGCCCCTATGCTATTAGGGCGAGAATGGCGATATTCACCGCCGGCATCGACTTCAAAAGGTGGCTCGATAAATACAAATATGTTGATCGCCATCCAGAACATGAACCGGAATACTACCAGCATAAGTGCACAAAAATTTTAACGAAGCTGGACAACAGTCTGCAAAAAAGCCGCACCTAATCTCATATGCAATCACTCTGGCTGACATCGGGATCATAGGGGTAGAAATATTAAAAACTGTTTCTTTCAGCACCGTGAAAAAAATCAGGTAGGCCAGCCAGCGGACCAGCGATTGATAATTGTGAGAAGCTTCCATGAACAAACTGACAGAAAATAAAAGGCGCGAATTGCAGCAGGCAGATCGTAATTGCCAAGGTGATGGCTCACCTGAAGCATCCACTTCTTAGAGTTGAACAAAGCTATTTCCAGCTCGCTCATTTCCTTTCATTGCCAGGGTAAATTAGGAAGACGTAGGACAGTCACTTTTTGAACAGAACTGCGCAACTTGAAAAAGCGGGTGTCACATTTTTTCCCTTGTTATTCCATTTTAGTTGATATGGAAAACAGTATAATCTGCGCGTCAATTTAATGGTAAGACTTAGGTGGCGATTCTCGGGCGTATTGCCGAGAAGTCTCTCCATCGACTATCAACACCGAACACCACAACCAAGGAATTTTATGAACCTGTCACCAACGACGTTGCGCACTGTAGTGGCCTCCGCCCTCCTGACCTGCCTGAGCACGACGGCATTCGCTCACCATGGAATAGGACTGTACCAACCGCAAATCAACAGCGAGTGGTCCGGCACGCTGACCAAGATGAATCTGGTCAATCCGCATTCTTACATGGAGCTGGATGTGACAAAGGCTGATGGCAGCATCCAGCACATACGCTGCGAAATGCGCGCTGCCACACTGATCAAACGTTCGGGCTGGTCGGCTGACATGTTCAAGGTGGGAGTACACGTCGACCTGAAGGGGCATCCGCATCGCGACGATCCCGGCGCTTGTTACATAGAAAGCTTCTCGATTGACGGTTCCGCCACAATGGGCCGCAACGACACCCTGAGTTCCGTTCAGCCTGTTGATACATCCAATCGCCCGCTGCGACTAGCGGATGGTCAGCTCAACATCAGCGGCGACTGGGCGGTGGAGCAGATGCTGCTGACGATCTCGCCGGAAGGCGACCGCTTGATGATCCCGGCGAGCCAATCGGCTGATGTCGCAAGCGGTAAGATCACGCGTGAGCAGTTACGCGCCCAGCAGCAGCCAAGGGGACGGATGGTGCGCACCCCTGTAGGTGAAGCAGAAGCCAAGGGGTTCGACAGTCGCTCGCCGCAGGACAACCCATGGTTCGCCTGCAAACCCACTAGCCTGATCCGCGACTGGACTGCCGACTGGCCGATCAACCAGTTCATACAGACCACCACAGCCGAAGGTGAGCAGATCATCGACATTACCTACGGACTCTATAATTTCAAGCGCCTTATCCATGTCGGCATGAAGGATCATCCAGCCGACATCACGCCGAGCTACGCGGGCCACTCCATCGGCAACTGGGAAGGCGACACGCTGGTCGTCGATACCATCGGCTTTGAGCAGGGTGTACTGTCACCGCCGACCCGTAGCAGCTCCCGGTTGCACATCGTCGAACGCTTCTCGCTTGATACAGCGAAAATGGCGCTTAAGCGCGAATACACTGTCACCGACCCCATCTACCTCGCCGAACCCTTCGAGAGCTTTGACGAGATGTACCTCGCGGAAACCCCGTTTGAGGCACAGGTGTGCCAAGAGATGACGCCGGAGTTCCAGCAGTGAGATCAAAAGTATCAAATGCCGTCTTGAGCTTGAGTGCCAGTTGAGCCTGTCATTCTTTGATTAGCTCAAAAAATCTAGAACTGCATTTTTGCAACTGTCGCAACAGTAATAACAGTCTTCTACCTCTGGGTGAAATTTCAGTGCTTTTTCTTCGGCAAGAGAAGCTGTGTCAACTTCGCCCGCAACAGGTGTTCATTCTGCTGGAAGATCCTTAGATTACTGCCGGTTGTTCAATACTGACTGTTTGGCGGTTACCGTGCCCCTCCTTTTTTCAGCGTCGCTTCCTGTATTTCCATCCAGTGCTTTTCTCGCGCAGTAAGGCATAACAGTTGCCTAATATTTGATGCTGCCTGATGATAGGAAACAAAGGTATGGATTTGGAATACATGGAACATCTACTTTTTAACATCAGCCCAGTCGATATCTCCGATGAGCAATGAGCATACTCGCGTCCTATATACCTTCCGCCGTTGCCCCTATGCCATTAGGGCGAGAATGGCGATATTCACCGCTGGCATCGACGTCGAGTTGCGTGAAGTTTCTCTTAAAAAAAAACCACAGCACATGCTCGATGTATCACGCAAAGGCACAGTGCCTGTGCTTTGCGACGGTACAACAGTAATCGATGAAAGTCTGGATATCATGTTGTGGGCGCTCGCCATCAACGACCCCGACCAGTGGGTTTCCCGTTACTCCGAAGCTGAGAAAGCCAACGCAATACAACTAATCGATGAAAGTGACAACGACTTCAAAAGGTGGCTCGATAAATACAAATATGCTGATCGCCATCCAGAGCATGAACCGGAATACTACCGGCACAAGTGCACAAACTTTTTAGCGAAGCTGGACAACAGTCTGCAAAAACAGCCGCACCTAATTACATCTGCAATCACTCTAGCTGATATCGCGATCTTTCCGTTCGTGCGGCAGTTCTCCAAGGTGGATCGAGACTGGTTTGACCTGTGTGATTTCAAGGCTTTACGAATCTGGTTAGATACCCTGCTTGAGCTGCCCGTTTTCAAGCGGGTGATGGCAAATCATGTAAAAACGCACGAATAGGCTCACAAGCGATGAAAAAAAAGCAGGGTATTTGCACTTTTTACATCGTAGAGCTAAGTCCCTACTATAGTTAATAGTGCGCGCGAGATAATAGTGCGCTCGAAAAAAACAGCGCGTGCGGGACTTAAATTTTCGCGCAGCTTACGGGTCTCAATGGATCCAATTTCTGGCACTTTAGTGCCGTGTTGGCATTGTTTCTTTGGCAATAACTGCTGATGTCGACTAGGATTTCCGGTGAGTCAAATCTTCAATAGGCGGTGCCCATGGGTATGAAAACTTTCTTTCTATATATGCTAGTGGGTGCAATGTTTGCCACCTGCACAAGTGCTGCACCGAGTGATACTCGTTGGCATGTAATACTGGCAGCGGTGGGAAACGAACAGAACGTGTTTGACAATTTCGTCAATGATTTTGCCAGTGTGCTCAAGGGACGCAATGAGATTGCCTCACTCACCCAATTGCATGCCAGCATCGATGAGCGGTGGCCGGCGAGTGGGTTGGAGGCGCTTGCCCGCTCTCTGACTGGACTCATGCCGCAGGAAGGCGAAGGTTGTCTAGTTTATTTAACTGGCCATGGCGCCCCAGAGGGTATTGCACTGTCGGCAGACACTCCCACTGTCTTCGTTCGGCCGACTCGAATGGAGTCAATGTTGAACTCCTGCGGGGGGCGACCTACTGTGCTGATAGTCTCAGCTTGTTATAGCGGCATCTACCTGCGTCCAGGCATTACTAGGGCGGAGCGCATAGTCATGACAGCAAGCGCAGCCGACCTTACCTCGTTCGGGTGCTCGAACAATTTGCAGTACACGTTTTTTGATCAGTGTTTCATAGATGCGTGGCCGCGCCAAAATAACTGGGGAGCACTTGCTGACGATATTAATAAATGTGTCAAGTTGACTGAGAGCAGGGGTAATTATCCTGCATCGAAACCGCAGTTTTTCTTTGGTCCTGGCATGCGCGAGTTACCTCTGTTATTTCCCTGAACACAAATAAGGGCTTTGACCTCGTTGATCATGATGTCTGTAGATGTGAAAAACTGTGCAAAAGTGAATGCCAGTTTTGCTGTTGCTGGTGTAATTGACTGCGAAATGCTTTGTAACGAGACTGCAGTAGTTCAAAGTCGTGGTGAATCTCTACACTCAGCTTGGTCGAGCGCGCTTGATACCAGGCTTGTTTTGCTTGAGACCATTGGTTGAGAGCGTCCACTAGTTGGGTATATTCGTGTTCGATACTGTCGCGCCAATTGGCAGGTTCGATTAGTAATTCACATTTACTCAAGGCCGCGTTGTATTGCACGGCCAAGCGGGTCAACTCCACCCTGTAGTTGGAACAAAAGCGGAGATCGCTGGCGAGTCTGAGCCAGGAGCAAACTTTGATGAGCCACTTGGTGGGATCGTAGTGATACCACTTGATGCCGTTACGATAATCCCAAGCAAAAGTGTGATGATAGTTGTGATAACCCTCGCCAAAGGTAAATAGCGCGATAAACCAGTTGTCGCGTGCGGTTTGGTTCGGATCGTAACTACGCTGGCCCCAAATATGCGCGGCGGAATTAATCAGATAGGTAAAATGTTGGCTCAGAACCAGTCGTAAAAAACCCGCTAGAAAAAGCGAGCCCCAAATATCGCCGTGTAACAAACCCAGCAACAAGGGTAGGCCTAAGTTCATCAGCAACATCAATAATAGATAGTGTTTACGTTGCCAGACCAGTACTGGGTCTTTCAGCAAATCTTTGACGTTGCTGTAGTCTTCCCGGGTGCTTTCGAAGTCACGCAACATCCATTCGAAATGCGAATACCAAAAGCCGAGTCCAGCGGAATATGGGTCTTTGTCATTGTTGTCGGCATAAACGTGATGACGGCGATGATCAGCGGCCCATGTGATACAGTCGTTTTGTAATGCGCAAGCTCCACCCAGAGCATAAATGGACTTTAGAATGGGGTGGGCCTTGTAAGCGCTGTGTGACCACAAGCGGTGATAACCGGCCGTAATGGACATTTCGCAAAATACCATTAACGCCCCAAACCAGATCCATTCATAAGTATCGTAACCGTAGGTAAACCCATACCAGGGAACTAAAGTGACACAAACCAGAATGGGTAGGCACAGCACCAACAGATTAAGCCAGCGCAATGGAGGTTTAGGAGACGGTGTTAACATCGTGTTTAGAGCTCAGTTCTAGATAATAGGAGGGCGCGCACAAGAATAAAACACAGCATGACAGTTCTTGTGTAGTAGAAAGTTATCACAGCCAAGACAGTATCACTAACTTTTGTCTTGCGGTTTTTTTAAATCAATAAAAAGATAATAAAAAGGAGAAAATCTAATTTTTACTTACATTTGTACTACCTAAAACCGCAACCAATTATAATAATGACTTAACTATTATCCCAACTACTTTATTGATTTATTTATGCTTTTGAGTAATCCAGCTTTGTCATGCCCACGTCTATCGAGCAACTCACTAAAAATAGTTATCAGGCAGGTAATGTGGGGAGCCGGGTTGCAGTTAGTAATGCACACATCTGTGTTGGCTGCTGCCATCGAAGAAATCGTGATTGAAACTACCCGCACCAACAATAACTACAATATTACTGATAGCAGTCTCACCAAGTTTACGGAACCACTAAAAGACACGCCGCAATCGATTATTACTCTGTCTGAACAACTGCTCGACGACCGCGGCGCAATGTCGCTTAACGATGCCTTGCGTAATGTGCCTGGCATCACGCTGGGGGCAGGTGAGTTCACATGGCAAGGCAACAACCCCACTATCCGTGGCTTTAATTCGCGCAATGACATGTTTCTCGACGGCATGCGTGATTACGGCAGTTATGCCCGCGATCCGTTCAATCTGGAAGCGGTCGAAGTTTTGCAAGGGCCGTCGTCCATGGTATTTGGACGTGGTTCTACCGGTGGCGTGATTAATCAAGCCAGCAAACAGCCGCAAGCAGATATGATTCGCAAACTCAATATCAATGTGGGTTCTGCAAATACTGTTAGGGTCAACGCGGATTTCAATCAGCCATTGCCAATGGATGGTTCGGCATTCAGGCTTAACCT
>CAIMTR010000099.1 GCA_903844415.1 uncultured Gammaproteobacteria bacterium | reverse complement strand
CCATCCTCAGGCGAGGCAGCATTTGCATTTTTTTTCATCAGAGTTGCCAAAGTATTTTGCAACAGAGGTAACAAAGCGTGCAACGGTTGGGAAAACGGGGATGTGACTGTTGCAGTTTCGTGTTTAATCAATCCGATTAACTGCTGTAACACAGCCCCCTTATTCGCCAGCACTTTACGTTTGAGAAAATCCAGAGCTTGGATCCCACTGGTGCCTTCAAAGATGGCGCACACCCGTACATCACGTGTCAGTCTTTCGAGAGGATAATCACTAGTATAGCCATAACCTCCAAGTACTTGGATACCCTGATTAGCAACTGCAAAAGCAGTTTCGGCACTGATAGTTTTTGCAATCGGCAACATGAGTTCTCCAAGGCTTTGCCAAAAATCAGATGTTTCGGCTTCTGCTAGGTCAAGACAAAGTGCGGTTCGTAGTGCTAGGGCACGGATTAATTCACTTTCTGCGGTCATTTCCAGCAACATACGTCGCACATCCGGGTGCTCGGAGATCATGACTGGTTTGCGTAGTGGATGCCCCCCCTGGGGGCGTTCTTGTGCGTAAGCAATAGCATGTAAAGTAGCGACATTTGCGACTGCACAACCTTGCACTGAAACTGCCAGCCGCATCGCATTCATCATTACAAATAATGCCTGCAAGCCACGACCGGATTCGCCAATCAGCTCGCCGCGGGCATCTTTAAAATCCAGTACGCAAGTAGGTGACGCATGTAAGCCCATCTTGTGTTCAAGGCGTAATACACTGCTGCCATTTTTGCTGGAGTAGTCGTCCAGATATTTTGGCACTGCAAATAAACCAAGACTGCGTGTACCACTTTCGCCATTAGGAACGCGGGCCAAAACTAGATGCAGAATTTGCCCTGTGGCGTCGTGATCTCCATAGGAAATCCAGATTTTAGAGCCAGTGATTAACCAACTGCCATCATCTTGGGGCTGGGCTGCAGTAAGAATCCTGCCAACATCTGAACCAGCTTGAGGTTCGCTTATCACGATGGTGCTGGATATTTCACCACTGACTAAACCCGGAACCCAGCGTGATTGCAGTTCACTACTCCCGCTTTTTATTAACGCAAGTGCTGCACAACGTATACTAATAGCCAACATGCCAAAGGCAAGATTGGCTCCGTCACACAATTCTTGAACTGCACTAAATACAAGGCGGGGAAACCCCAGACCCCTATGCTCTAGAGGCAAACCCAGACCTGGGAATCCAAGCTCGCACCATTCGTTATAAACTTCTTTTGTGCCAGCGGGCAATTTGACGCTGCCTTCTAGCAAGGTACATCCTGCAATATCACCAAAGGCAGCAAGCGGTGTTAAACGATCAATAGCAAAGTCAGCGGCTTGTTCGAGCATCATTTGGCATGTTGACAAATCTACATGCGAAAAGATCGGATAGTTTTGCAACTTGGTAAAATCGACAAGACTTTTCAGTTGAAAATACAAAGCTTCGGTTTGTAATTGTGGATTAAACATGGTTGAAATTTCTTTCTTGGGGTTGCTGTGGTGTAATTGCCCATTGTCACATATCCAGCATTTATCAGGCAGTCACTTGCATGGCGGCAAGTGAGTGCTTTATTTTGTCTTGATACTATTTTTAAGCTGATATTCTCACACTTACCGGTATAAAAAATCTCTAAGGAATACTAATGAATTTTAACTATCAAACAACACTCAAGCCCCTCACTGTCGTCATTGCAATGACAATCGCAGGGCACGCCGCATTAGCTCAACCCAATCAGCTTGAATCGATTGTGGTCACTGCCGATCGTCAACGCAGTGCCTTAAGAGATATACCTGCCAGTATTTTTTCCGTTAATAGAGATGTTCTAGATTCTGTCCGGCATGTGCACATCAACGAAACCTTGGTACGAGTGCCAGGTACCTGGATCAGTCGCGGTAATGGTCAGGAAAGCCTGACGGCAATCCGATCGCCAGTACTTACTGGTGCTGGCAGTTGTGGCGCATTTCAAATGGCGTTAGATGGAATCCCCTTACGCGCGTCCGGCTTTTGTAATGTGAATGAAATTTTTGAAGCCAACAGTGAACAAGCAGGTTCCATCGAAGTGATTCGTGGGCCAGGTAGTGTTCTATATGGGGCCAATGCTTTACATGGCGCTATCAATATTGTCAGTGACAGCATCAGTGAAACTGAAAGTGCCGATTTGGGCTACGAAATAGGACCCCATAGTTATAACCGGGTGCAAGGTACATATAGCAATTCCAGCGAGCATCAGGGATTTCGTGCAAGTTTTAATGGCGCGTCTGATGGTGGCTACAAAGACGATTCAGGATTCGGACAACAGAAATTCAGTTTGCAACATGGTTATACTTTTGAAAATGTCTCCGTTGCTACAAGTTTTAACGCAACCAATCTCAATCAGGAAACTGCTGGTTTTATTCAGGGTCCGTCGGCCTACAAGGATGATAAACAGAAACGTCTCAACCCTAATCCGGAATCTTTCCGTGATGCATCATCTTATCGTTTGAGTTCCCGTATACAAATTGAAACAGATTATGGCACTTGGCAACTAACACCCTATCGCAGACAAACAGAAATGACCTTCCTACAACATTTTTTGCCTGGCATTCCTCTAGAAGAAAATGGCCAGGTATCGTATGGCCTCCAAACCATGTTCGTTAATAACGGAGCAGGAAAAATCCAGTGGCAAACCGGCATTGATATGGAAACCACTGAGGGTTATCTGCGGGAAACGCAAAGTGTACTTGCCATTGGTACTGCTGCAGTGGTTGGCACTATTCCAATAGGTAAACACTACGATTACAAAGTGGATGCACGCATGTTGTCGCCTTATGTACATATGCGGATTCAGTTAAATGACAAGAACCAGTTATCGTTGGGTGTGCGTTATGAAACACTGGAATTCGATTATGACAACCTCATGCTGGATGGTCGGGTAAAACAAGACGGCACAGCTTGTGGTTTTGGTGGCTGCAGATTCAACCGACCTGCCGACCGCTCCGACGATTTTGAGAACACATCCGCGCAACTGGGTTGGATTTATGATTTCAATACCACCCAACAAGTGTTCGTGAATCTGGCACAAGCATTTCGTGCTCCGGATACCGGTGAGATATATCGTTTGCAGGGCACCCAGAATGTAGCCGATCTTGGTTCAGAAGAAGCGAAAAATTTGGAAATCGGTTATCGGGGTAATGTAAATCGCATGAGTTATGCTATTTCTGCTTATCACATGGATAAAGACAATGTAATCATTCAAAACAGCAACCGTATTAATATCAGCGGGGCTCAAACCAAACATAGAGGAGTGGAGCTGAACGGCGTATTAGCAATTACAGATGCCTTTAGTTTAAGCCTGGCGCTAGCTTATGCACGCCACACCTATGAGGGTAATGTAAATCCTGGAGCTGTGCAGTTGGCAGGATTGGATATTGATACTTCCCCCCGGTTGACCGGTAGTACTCAACTACTATGGCAAATCAGCACTGCCAGAAGTTTGGAGTTGGAAGTTGTGCACATGGATTCATATTTTACCGATGAGGCAAATACAGCAGAGTACAAAGGCCACGACTTGGT
>CAIMTR010000098.1 GCA_903844415.1 uncultured Gammaproteobacteria bacterium | reverse complement strand
TTGGCTACAAGATTGCGATCAACAACAATGATGGGCCTTTTACCGTTGACGCCACTCTCCGCTTTCAGCCGATCGGTTATCGATGGGCCGATAACCTCGGCGCATATGCTGCCCCTGAAACCCAGCGCTTTTATGAATGGTATACAGCCATGGCAAGTGAATCTGCTTTGGCAATGGCCCATGCCCAGGCGCGCAGTGTTCAACCGTGAGAGCCTGCCTTATAGGGTAATTGTCTATTGTTGTGCCACCAATGAAACAACTTAATTCGTGCTCAAATGTTTTGGTAACGGCTTAATGGCTTTTTTACGCAAAGTTATCAGAACAATGCTGGCCACCTAAACTTTAGGGCATCCTAATGTGCCCCTTACTTCCTCAAACATCGTATAGAAATCGGCCAATTTAACGCCGGTAGCATTTAAGAAAGCAGCTGAAAAATCTGACGGAGTAATTTTTACTTGACTGTAGATATCCATAACTTTTTGCATACCCACATTGGCAACCAGCAACTCAGTTGCAATTTCGCCTATAGCATAAGGGTCGACAACATTGGGAGTGTTGGCCTGATGCTCTGCTAATGTTAGTTTTTGTGTAAATAGGGCGCTGCAACGATCAGTCTGACTCTTCCGGCCGGAGGAAGAGTAGCTTCTTAGTGCCAAGTAATCAGCACTAAGAAGCCCAACAAACATAGCCGGCCCTTCGATAAACCACTTAGGAATAGAATTATAACCAGGTGCGGCAATGCCCGCTTGAACCGCATGGAAATACTCATGGCCCGGTGTTTGCGTATTATTTAACTTTGATTCCTCGGTTTTTGAAATGACTGTGTAGTTATAGCTGTTGAGGGTTAGGCCGCCCCAGGCTGGCGCTCCACTATCCCAATTGGTGGCCAATAAGCCTGGGGCGTCCCGACTGAAGCCATTAGCAATAAGCGTTGTTTCATAGAAACTTCTGTCAAGAGCGATCAACTCAATTAGTGGCTTAGTCAAAGCAGGATAGGAAAATGCTTTTGCAACTAAAGTACCAGCCTTCTGCACCATATCTACAAATATTGGGTCAACCCCCGCTTGGGCTATCACTTGCACAGATGCATTAGGTGACCGAGAGGTTTGAATGTAACTATAAAAATTTTGCATAGCCGCACTGGATACAGGCGTCGCAGTTGTCGGTTTTGTCCAGGAGTATTGAGCCCATAATGATGGGTAACAGGCTACAAAACCAAGAGCGCAGGAGGGGCCTCTTGCGAGAACACTGCCGACTGTGATTACAACATTGTAATAAGACGCACTGCCAACATTCACTACCGGAATAGTCAGCTGATTGTTTGTTGAATTATAAGTGTCGTAGGGGATGCTTGGGTACTGCGGGGCAGCACTGTAGCTAATAATCTTGTCAAGCGTGATGCTAACGTCTTTATAGAACGCCCCACCCACTGCAACATAAGGAATTGTCAAAACTCCAGTGCTAGCGTTATAGCTGTCAGCAGCTTTGGAAGGGGCGGCAATTAAGAAAGTAAATAAGCAGGCGGAAACAACAACTAAGCAGTTTAATCGCTTTGCAAAAGCCATCCCACACACTCCTACTCATTATTGATATAGAATATTTATTCATTTGTAACGCATACAGATTTTGCCGGCTTATCACACAGCATCCCTAATCAGCCTAGGGCTTAACATTTATTGGAGGTAACTAGTTATGTAAAACTTGTGTGCACTTGGATGTTAGAGAATTTCTATGTATGATTTTTCAATAATCAACAGCATTATTGCAGTCCGGATTCCGCCAGTTTCACCGCATAAAACATGGCACGAGCCTTGTTCAATGTTTCTTCCCATTCCATGCGCGGCACTGAATCGGCAACAATGCCAGCCCCAGCTTGAATATAAAGTATGTTGTCTTTAATGACGGCGGTGCGAATGGCAATCGCCATATCCATGTTGCCGTTCCACGACAGATAACCCATAGCACCTCCGTAAATTCCGCGTTTTACCGGCTCAAACTCATCAATGATTTCCATTGCCCTTACTTTAGGTGCGCCACTCAAAGTGCCTACCGGTAAAGTGGCCTTTAGTACATCTAGTGCTGATAGGTTATCTGCAAGTTCGCTTTCTACAGTGGAGGCTATATGCATTACATGGGAATAACGCTCGACAAACATCTGGCGCGTAACAACTACACTGCCGGTTTTCGAAACGCGGCCTGCATCGTTACGACTCAAGTCTATTAACATTAAATGCTCTGCAATTTCTTTGGCGTCTGTTAGTAATTCCTTTTCCAAAGCCTGATCTTCGATTTCAGTTTGACCACGTTTGCGGGTACCAGCTAAAGGTCGCACAGTTATTTTGCCATCTTCGACACGCGCAAGAATTTCCGGCGAAGCACTAACGATATGAAAGTCCGCCATATCCATAAACACCATGTAGGGTGATGGATTTAATTGGCGCAAGGCGCGATAAACATTCAGCGGTGCACCAGCAAAAGGCAGGCTCATACGTTGTGCAAGCACAACCTGCATGACATCGCCCGCCACAATATAATTTTTTATCTTGTCGACTGCATCTTCATACGCTTCCTGACCAAAGCTAGAAACAAAATCAGATTCATTAACAACTCGCCCCGTTGCAGCTAAGGGCACTTGTGCAGGCTTGGCTAACTGTAAAATAAGTTCTGCTAGTTTATGGTGTGCATTGGCATAGGCATTTGCTTCAGAGGGATCGGCGTATACCACCAAGGTCAGCTTGCTGCGTAAATTATCGAACACCACTACAGCATCAGACACCATCAATACAATGTCGGGTGTATTAACCACATCAGGGGGTGCGCTTGCCGCTACTTTATGCTCCACATAACGCACCGTGTCGTAACCGAAATAACCAACTAGGCCGCCATTAAAACGCGGCAAAACCGGAAGCTCCGGAATTCGATAGCGGGATTGAAATTCGGCAATAAAACTGAAGGGATCGGTAGAAATGCTGGACTCAACAACCTTGCCG
>CAIMTR010000097.1 GCA_903844415.1 uncultured Gammaproteobacteria bacterium | reverse complement strand
ATCTCCCGTCATTCTCTGTTGTTTTCACGGTTATGTATTTCTCAGTGCCGGATTTGGGTTCTACCCAATGACTTCGTTCTATTCTTTTTTGGCTCTTATTTGCAACAATAACAGTTATTTTCCTCCACCTGTTGCCCTACCTGTTTGTCCATCTGCTGGCCTACGAGCCAGCGCCGAATGGTCATCGAGGGGCTTTTTTAATACCTTTAACGCGTCGATTTGCAGCCGATTCGGAGTCTTGCCGGGGAGCAAGCACAGAGCTCACTCCCCGGCGGCTTGGCGGATCACTCGTTTTGGTCACCGAATGCCGGAAATCTCCGGCATGAATTTGGCAATGGGCCGATGGCAGGTGCTTGTTCGAGGTTCCTGTTTGGTCCCGGAACTTTCCGCCTTCTAACGATCCTTCACCTATCGGTCAGGTAAACCGAACACTGCAGGCTCGGAGGACGGCATCGGAGTCGTTCCGTCCAAGCCTGAAGTCCCTCCCTTCGACGGACTTCAGGCCGATTCAGTGCATCCATCACGGCGCCTGCGTCGTGGTGATAGGACTGTAGGATTTCATGAACTCACTGGCCTCAGGCGACAGGACCAAACGCACGTTGATGTTAAAGAGCTTCTTTTGGAGTTCTGGGTCAGAAGCAATTTTCGTTCCGGCGAGTGCAGAAAGGATTGCCTGGCGGTGTTCTTCGATGTCGATGCCAAAAGACAATGTGCCACCTACTTCACCCATATCTCTAATGTTCAGCTCTGTGTCAATCGCATCGGGGTTTCCGGTGTTTGTTTGCAATACATTTTCAATTCCTGTATGCGCATCCACGATCCTTTTAGCGATCATCACTTGTAAGTCTTTGATGGCACCCAGGTTATTGTAAATATTCTTGAACTCCAACTGAATGATGGCCGGGTTGACTTGAGCCTCTTCCAAGACGATCAATAACTGTTGAGCGTGCAAGTTGCCGTGCAAGACCTGGGGTAGTTCTGATTTGGGTCGGAATGGCTTTGAATAATGTCGGACTTTTCGACTTCCTTGACTAGACCGGTTTGAGCCTTCTTCTGGTAGTGGAATCAAATCGCGGAATGAGGGTGGCGGTGCCTGGGATGTCTCTACAGTTTGTGCAGTCGCTTGAGGCGGTAAAATATTGGCTGCTTCGGGATCTTGTGGTTTCGGTCGTAACCCGATAAGCACCCACAACACGAGAGCCAAAAACCCAGCAAACAGGAGAACAACGGTTAAAAAGCGTTTCATGAAGGCCAGATTCAGGGGTTTTCAGTAGAGTCCTCTGAAGGGGGAGCGATAATATATATATCTTTTCTCGGAGCCAGAAAATAAAACATAAGTTCCGGTTACTGGTTTTTATGATAATTACGGTGAGTCGCGTTTAATCAGATTCCGGGTGGTATTCTCAAGTTCTTGAATTACCGTATCGGGCAATGGACCGCGCGGAAATATGGAAAGTAACTGGCTTCGAAATAAATCTATTTCCGCACTGCGGGGTACACCTACAGTTTCTAACAACCTTTCTCGTATCTTGGACTGTTCCCCTCGCATATCAATGTTCAAAAAACTTAACCTAGACGACTCTGACTAATATTCTTGTCTTTTTCGCGCTTCAGTAAGATCCGTACGCTGCTCAAGCTTTGCAATCCCTGCTGTTATTTCAATCCAATCCGTCGCCACCATATCTTCAATCTGCCGTATCCTCCCGAGGTCATTATGAACACTCACGAAAATTTGTGCTGCTTCTTGCTGAGTAAAACCGCTTTCCAACAATAAATCAGCCAATTGTTCTGCGGCCGGATGTGCAGCCTTGACCATATTTTTTAGATCTATTAGCTGTACCGTCTCGCCGTTCTTTGATTCGTGAAGTTGTTTCAGATGGTTGGAGCGCTGAAACGCAGGGTTATTTTTGGGATCTGGAGATAGCTCTTGAGCAATAGTTGGTGTTACTATTTTTGCTGGATCACTTATGGAAACGTGATTCCTTGAACTTAAAATAAAGATCAAGAGTAAGATTCCAAATAGCAACGATGCAGCGTAAAATTTCATCAATGAATCCTATCAGTTTGAGAGGGTGGTTTATTTATATTTTATTCATCTGAAACCGTGACGAAGACCAATGGCTCACCCGACTGGCTAAATGAATTTGAAATTGGATAATCAAGCACCTGATTCGATGCACGGTTTCTGAACGCTCTGCCTTCAAAACCCATGCTCTTGATTGGTAACGTACTATCT
>CAIMTR010000096.1 GCA_903844415.1 uncultured Gammaproteobacteria bacterium | reverse complement strand
GTAAGGAACAACTCGCACTCATCAGCAACGCCTTGAATCGCTCAATATGCACGCGGCTAGGTCAATATTTGACGGCAGGTACGGATGCATCTGCTAACGCGATGCTTGTGGAAGTCTCCCTGACAGGCATCACCCCGACATCCAAGTCCATTGCCCGACTTTCCGCAGCTGTAGATACTTTTGTTCCTGGCCCTTTTCGTATACCGGTTGGTATGGGAGCCATCGCCGTAGACGCGCGCGCCAGCAATGACGAAGCAACGCTGGCGTTCATGCGCTGGGCCAAAGGCGCAAACCCCGTGTTCAACAGTGCCAAGGTATCTTCGATCGGGGACGCCTACGCATTGAGTGAGACTTTTACCCGCGAATTTAGCCGGCTTCTTCTGCAAGGTGCAGGCGGCGAAGAGAAACGGGCGAAGCTTCCGAAGCAGGAAATTGAATCCAATGAAAACCTGTGTGAAACGCGTTTTGGCAAAGTCGACCTTGTCAGAAAAGGCGCTTCATTCCTGATTCCGCTATCACCTGAATTCATTGACAAAGGCAAGCCGGAAACGACAAAGGATTCAGAAGACGGAAATTGATTTCCGTTTCCAGAAATGTAATGAGCCCTTCGATGGTTGACATAGCTTGAGATATTGGCAGGCTTTTTTTTGCGACCTTTTTCCGACATCAGCCACTACTTAGTCAGACTACAGACGCCAGGCTGATCAAGTGTAGTGTTGGCTTGCCCTCTTCTCTGGCGAGGGCTTTATCGACGCTGAAGGTCGCTTGCCAGTCGTTCAGGCCTTCAGGATCTACTAGCATTTGTGCAATGGTCCACACGCCTGTGTCGTCGTCTTGGGTGATATAGGTGTGTTTGTGATTGCGCGCTTCAGGATCCAGCGTTATGCGCTCATGCTCTAGATAATACTCTTCGGTGATCTGCACGAGTTCTGCCTCGGTCCAAGCCGGCACGATGGCAGCCGCTGCATCGTATCTGCCTGCAGCAAGCAAACGTATGAAATGAAAAATTTCGGCGCGGATGAGGGCGGTGAACTCGCGTTTGTTCTTCGTGATGTCTATTACCTCAAGCGCTTTAGGGGTGGAGAGTTCTTCATCTGCAGGAATCCAATCGGGATTTTTCAGTCGCTCCCATTCATCCAGCAGACTGCTGTCGGTGCCGCGTAACAGACCAGCCAGCCAATCTTCAATTTCATACACGTCTTCATTTTTGAACACAGGTGGAACCGTTTGCGCCAATACTTTATGTACGCTGGCGATATGTCTTAGCAGCACACCTTCAGAGCGTTCGAGGTCATAAAGTTTGATGTAACCGGTAAAGTCCACATAGTTTTCTACCATCTCCCGCACGATGCTCTTGGGGCGTATGTTTTCCTGGCCAACCCAGGGGTGCTGCAATACAAACGTAGCGAAGGTACCGTACACAAATTCTCGCTGTGGTTTGGGATATTCCAACTCATCAAGCTTGGCGATGCGCTCGTCATATTCGATGCCTTGTTGTTTCATCTCTGCCATTTTTTCAGTTTTCAGCGCGTCTAATTGGCGCCGCAAAATAATGTCTGGGTTTTCTAGAATGGATTCGATGAGTGTGAGCATATCCAACGGATACGTGGAGCTTGCCATATCCAACAGTGCTAGCGTATCGATGAGATAGAGTGAAAGCGCATGGTTAAGCGAGAAATCTTCCTGCAGATCGATATTTAGGCGTAGTTTGCTGCCTTCACCACGCTCTGAAGGTGGCAATATCTCGATGATCTTGCGTTCCAAAAGTGAGCGAAACAGCTGCCAAGCACGCTTGCGGTGCGCTTTTTTCTGTGGTGCTGTTTCATGGCTGTCGGAAATAAGATTCTGCATGGCCCGGCAACCGTCACCTTTACGGCTTAGCACTTGCAGCAACATGCTATGGGTTACTTGAAAGCGCGAGACTAGTGGCTCTGGCGGCGCAGTTTGCAATTTCGTAAAAGTATCGCCGGTCCACATGACAAATTTTTCCGGCGGTTTGCGTTTCACTAGCTTCTTGAATTTTTTTGGGTCACCGGCAGCTTTGGCTTCCAGTCGCGCATTCTCGAGCACATGCTCAGGCGCCATGCCGACCACAAAGCCGATGTTGTCAAACCCCTTGCGGCCTGCACGACCGGTGATTTGATGGAAGTCACGCGCGGTCAGGTTGGCCGTTTTTGATCCGCTGTATTTGCTGAGCTGCGTTAACAACACTGTGCGGATGGGCACATTGACACCCACGCCGAGGGTGTCGGTACCGCAGATGATTTTCAGCAAGCCGCGCTGAGCGAGTTGTTCAACCAGCACACGGTATTTAGGCAACAGTCCAGCATGGTGCAAGCCAATGCCGTGGCGTAGGAATTTCTTAAAATCCTTGCCGTAGGGGCTGTTGAATTTCACGCCATAGAGCGCTTCGTTGATAGCTGCTTTTTCTTCAGCATTACAGTAGTTTTGACTCAGCAAATTTTGGGTTGTCTGCGCAGCTGCATTTTGCGTGAAGTGCACCACATAAACGGGCGCTTGCTTGGACTCCACCAACTCCATCACGGTGGCCTCCAGCACGGATTTTTCTTCGTAGCGAAAGTTCAACGGCACTGGCCGTGTCACGGATGCCACCACTGTGGTGACCACGCCAGTTAAACGGGTTAGTTCACGCTCAAAAAGTGCCGTTGCACCGAGCGTAGCAGACATCAGCAGGAAACGTGATTTGCTCATTGTCAGCAGTGGTACCTGCCACGCCACGCCGCGTGAGTTGTCGGAATAGTAGTGAAACTCATCCATGATAACGTCACGAAACGGCGCATCTGCGCCCTCAGCCAACGCGACATTGGCCAGAATTTCTGCAGTGCAGCACAAAATCGGCGCATTTCTGTTGACTGTTGCATCACCCGTGGCGATGCCGACATTCTCCGGGCCGAAATCGCGGCATAGGGCAAGAAATTTTTCATTTACCAGCGCTTTGATTGGGCACGTGTAAACGCTGCGATGCCCTTGTGCCATCGATTTGAAATGGAGCGCGGTTGCTACCAGCGATTTGCCAGACCCTGTTGGCGTATTGAGGATGACATTTCTATCCTCGAATAATTCTAAAATAGCCTCTTCTTGGGCGGCATAAAGATCAAGTTTTCGTTCCGATACGTAGTCGAGAAAACGATCTAGCAACTCCTCTCCAGAGCAAGAACGAGAAGTGGGAAGGCGGCGGAGCAGGGCGTTGTCGATCATGGAATAAGAGTATAGAGCTAGGGGACGCACAGCATAACAGCCAATCGGTAAGGTCTCCTGTCCAATTACGCATGCTTGGCCGCATTCAGGCACTTGCCACGGATCCGCGCCCTTGAAGGTTGCCAGAAATTATCTGCTCAAGAGTGTTGTCGCCTGCGCCAAGGGGTTTACCAGATCGTATAAGAGGTTGGGGGCTTAAGACTGACTGTGCTCGGCATAAAGATTGCTTATCGCCGCGAAGTTTTTCGTGCAAGCAAGAAAAAGGGAGAATTGTCAGCATTCACGCTACGTTTCGTTATGCGAGATCTCAGCCCGAAAAATACTCCCTTCAGTGGAGTACCTGTTTAGTTTTATACGAAGTGCAACTTCCTACATTTTTTTACCGCATGCAAGATTAGCGGGAACTGCTACATCCATGTGTTTTGGATTGGCCAACTTCAAATTAGCCATTAACTCGATGTAGGCTTTTTCGTCTGCAACTTGCAAGCGTGGGTTATGAGCTTTTTCTTCAGCAATAGTACTCATCGTCCAGCCTTTGTAATCGTGTGCGGGATAGACAAGTGTTTCATCTGGTAGTGTCAATATTTTATGGAACAGGCTGTGGTATTGGTCGCGTGCACTGCCATTCTGGAAGTCAGTTCGGCCGCTGCCGCGTATCAATAAAGTATCGCCAGTAAAAATATAATTTTCAAATAGGAAGCAGTAGGAATCGTCGGTGTGTCCAGGTGTATAGATAGCTTTAAGTGCGAGTTTTCCAAAGTTGATAATATCGCCATCACGGAAACTTTGGGTGACACAGCTAGCGCGTGCTGGTTCACCCATCATGGTGATACAGCCTGTTTTTTCACGGAGTGCACCGAGCGCAGTAATGTGATCGGCATGGACATGTGTATCCACGGCCACTACAAGACTGAGATTAAGTTGACGCAACAGCTCAATATACTGATCGAGATTATCAACCACCGGATCAATCAATATCGCTTTATGCGTTTGTTCACAGCCGAGCAGGTAGGTATAGGTACCGCTATCCGCATGAAAAAGTTGTCTAAAAATCATATTCGTTTCGATTTTATTTATATGTCAGTTATCTAATAATCAACAGGCTAGTCATAATCATAATGGTTGCAGCGAAAATACGTTGCAAATACACACCGGCTATCCAGCGTGCTAATACACTGCCTAATATCATGCCGGTGATGCCTCCGATGCAAAGCCAAGCGAGTTGATACCAATTAACGGTTTGTGTAACCAGGTGAGCTAAAAATCCACTCGATGAGATGGTGGCTATAATTACAAGTGAAGTGGCTACTGCATTCCGCATGGAGACACTGTTAAGTTGATTGAGAAAAGGCACAATCAAAAAACCACCACCGACACCAAAAAAACCAGAAAAAATTCCTGTAAGTACACCACCTAGGGTTAAACCTGCCATACAGCGAAAACGCCAGTCGAATTTACTGTTTTCACTAAGGCGACAAAGCAGAGCTTCGTTTGCTTCACTGCCAGCGCTAGTGCTAGCGCGCACTACACTACTTTGTTCTGGTTGGCGTATGCTTTGCCATAACATGCGTGCAGCTATAACTACGGATAACACTGCAAAACTGCTGACTAATAGTTGTGGTGAAACCAGTTTGGCCAAAACGCGACCCAGCGGTGCAAGCAAGGCACCACTAAATCCAAATAGTATGGCGGGTATCCATAAAACTTCGCGATGCCATATCCTCTGCACGGCTCCATATATACTGCTTGCTGCCACTACACCTAATGCTAAACCGGTTGCTGTTGTAGGTTCCAGATCTAATAACACCAGTAATAATGGCACTGCAATCACAGAGCCACCAGCACCGGTTAAACCCAGCACCACACCGATCAATATTCCAATTGTCATTAAGAGCAAAATCATTATTATTTTCTCGGCTGATTCCACGTCATCTTCATCATGAGCAATCCGAGCCCACACCAGTCGGTAATACCAGAAAAAATTAAACCGCATGCCATGAACACTGAAAAAATAATCAAAGCGGGGTGTATCAGCATGCTTCCGATAATACTTATCAATACCAATATGCCTGCAGCTATACGAACCTGGCGCTCAATCGAAATTTTTTGTTTTGTACTGCAGGCGATTGCTAGTGCCGCATGACCACCTTCAACCACAGAAATATGATTTGGTATTAAGGTCTGCAATTTTTCTGCCGCTGCGCTGGCACGCATACCACGTGCGCAAAGCAAAATCACTGTCTGGTCGGGTGTTAATTTCTGTGCGTTAACAAATTCATAAGCAGTCACACTGTTAATTTCATTTGCGGGCCAGCATACAGTGGCTTCGCTACCGGTTGCGTACTCGTGGTGGTCACGCACATCGATGATGCAATACCTTGAGTCTTTTTGGTATATACGAAATTGTTCTGCATTTATTCTTTTAATATCACTCATCGCTCTATCCTCATTTACAAAAAAATTCTTTTAAAACACTGATTATTTTAATCACGCGCTTGTCTGCCATTTTGTAGTAAATAGTTTGTGATTCACGTCGGGTTGTAACCATTTCGGCTTCGCGTAGCCAAGCCAGATGTTGTGATAACGCAGAAGGAGATAAGTCCACTTTGGAATTTAATTGACCGACGTTCTGTTCGCCTTCTAGCAGAGCGCACAAAATTAGCAAACGGTAGCTGTTGGATAGGGTCTTTAGAAAATCTGCCGCTTCTGAAGCATGCTCGCGCATTTCCTCTAAAGGACTTGAGTGGTTTTTAATCATTTTTGCCCCTGGGTTGTTTATTTGTACGGCTATATTATTTATATATGACTAAATTAGCAATAGCTAATATATGTAAGCGTGAAATAAATGCATTTCTAGTGGTTAATAACCCATGGGTTTGCGGTGATTAAGCAGGTTTTTAGCCCAATTCAGATGCTTATGTTCTTAATATAGAGTCAAGCTTCGAAAAAATATGAAACACAAAGGAATAAAAAATCAGGAATAACTCACGCCGTTTTTAGTTTGAGTTTGAGTTTGAAATTAAAATGTAAATCGTGTCTAGCTCCGATAAATTGAACTACCTTGGTTAAGAGAGAACAATTGAAACTAAAATTAGAAAACGGCAACATGAACGAAGTGCACGAACTATTTGACTAAAAGGTAGTCGATCCTGTTCAATCGAGTATGTTTAGATGGCTAATCTGAGTGTTATTAGTGGTTACACGATGACCACTAAATTCGGAAAAAATGAAACATATTTCCTACATTTTTCATCATTACCATTATTAAAATAATTTTAAACTATGCTGCAAGGAATTCTTATGAAGTCTAATTTTCACCGAAATACATTGGCCATTAGCTGCATTCTGGCGTTGGGTATGCAAACTCAGGTCTTAGCTCAGGGCTTACAAAGTGGCCCAGACTTTCTGCGTGGTGGCGAGTACCTCACCCAAATCAACAAGGGCGATGAAACCTACGACCCCTATGAAATCCAACGCAGTTTTACCTTTAATTTCGACGAACCAACACGAGAAGGTATTGTGGATGTCAAATTTGACGTCAAGGCAGACGGCAGTGTCGAGAATGTGAAAGTGTTGGGCGGGTTTTATGATGAGCAATTTCGTGAGCAGGCAGTCAATGGTATTACCGGCACAGTATTTACACCTGCCACTGCTGCAGGCGCAGCCATTGACTGGCCCAACCTGGAAATGCGCATTATTTTGCGCGGTGTATTTTTGCCTGCCATGACAGCAGATATGAGTGAAGATTTTGCCCGTCTGGTTAAGTTAAATACGGATAAAAACTTTGTTGAGGCAGAGGCCCTAGCTAATTTATTACTCACCACCAAGGCACATTCTTTATTTGATTATGCCCTGCTGCAAGATCAACTGGCATCGACCTACATGGGTACCGAACGGGTTCATGAGGCGCTGATCGCCATGCGTAATGCCACGTCAAGCAGCAAAGCTGTGTCGCCACAGACCTTAGCCAATACCCGCCTAGGTTTGAATGTAGATTCTTACATTGATGATTATCTGTTACCAGAAATGTATAGAGCCGCTATGAGTAAACGTTTGTTGATTGCACTGGCCATGAATCAAACTGGAGAAGCCTTAAACGCCTATGATGCAATTACAGCGCGCTCGCCTGAAGCTACAGATGATCCTTTCAAAGAACAGATAGAAGTTGTTCGCACTACGCTCGCCAGTGAAAATCCGGTGGGTTCGCAGATAAAATTAGTACAAGGAAAGTGGATTTTTGAAACCTCTACCCGAAAAGTTTTCGGTGTTACCGGACTGACCGGGCAGGTTGATACGATTGATATCAGTTGTGATGGTGCCGTCAAACGCCGCATGGTGTTTACCAATGACACCGAATTTGGCCTGCCTGCCGCTTGGGAAAACTGCAAATTAGAATTTCAAGGTACCGACGGCAGCACTTTTAATTTGTACGAATATCTGAATTAAAAAAACAATTTCAACCTAGAGGCAGTATCTACTTTGTCCCTAGGTTGAATAATTGTGCGTGAATTGATTGGGCGGTTACGGAATTGCCCAGCCTTGTTCAAAATATTTTTCCCAGTTTTTGGCCCAAGGGCGGTCAAAATAATCGATGTAATCTTCTTCCATAAATAATTTCTGTGTAGGGCGACCATCCGGGCCGTTCTCGATAGTGCTTTGTACACGGCATTCGACAAATGTGTACCGTGATTCAGGGCTGTCGAGGGCGATAGTTTTTTGCCATGGCGTAGTGATGTGTAATGGCTGTACGAATGCTGCTGGGTCATAAAAGGTAGTTTCTACAGTCAGCCCGCTGCCATCAGCATTGGGACGAAAAATTTCAATAACCTGAAGTGAATTACTGTATTCGAACATCGAATGTGACAAGGTCCAGCCCTGCACATTAGCAGTCCAAGTGATGAGGGTATCCCCATCCCAGAAACCCACTGTTTCGCCGTACCACTGCGGCACTAGCTCTACATGTTGCTGGCCGATGTGAACCTTGCGTAAAAAGTTATCCGCAACTCCGCTTAATAGCTGCACTTGTTTAGGTGTGACCAGCACTTCGATTCTGTTAAGCGCAAACTGCGACCACCAGCGGAACAAACCTTCTGGATAACAGAACGACGCATTCCATTGTGGTGAATTACTGACGGCTTCGTGATAGTTCATTTGAGTCATGCGCTGCTGATATTCTGGTGTCAATAACGACACTAGTGTGGCTGTTTGCAGAATACGACCATAAGTCCATTGTTCTGCAGGTGCACCACGGTTATACCAGCCATCCCAATCTGGCGCAGTAGTGCGGTCGTGTATTGTTGGGCCACCTCTGGCGGCAGTTGCTGTTTTGAGAGCTTCAAAATGTTCAACTGCGGTCGTGTAAGGGTAAGGACTAACGATAGCGCTGCGCGCAATATCCAAATTACAGTCTCCCCATTGGCCAACACGTTCCTGATTCCACATATCGGTGAGTTGGCGAGGTGTGTTGCAGCGGGTGTAACGTGGATCTGTCCACAACGCACTGTCGAGGTAGTAATTGGTCGTGGTAAAAATATCGATGGGCAAGGCTGTAATGCCGGCGGGTGGTGTTTGTGCCTGTACAAAAGCTGAGATGCTACAAGTGATGCCTAGAATCATAAGTAGACCGCGCATAAAAAAATTCCTGTACCTAAAAAATAGCGTCATAACCAAAGGGCGCTGACTTAAGAACTTATCTTAAGAAAATCACCCTGAACCATCATTTCTTACAAATGAAAAATCCGTTCGGCATTGGTTTGGTACAGCTTGCGTAACGCCTCAAAGCTGATGGGCAATTTGTCGTGTGTGGTTACTTCTTCTTGCACATACTGATAGGGGTAGTCCATGGCATACAACACATGATCTTCGCCCATGATCTGTTGGCAGAACATGATGGCAGGTTCCCAGCCCATACCACTGGTGGTGACATAGACGTTTTCACGAATATATTCGCTGATTTTACGCTTGAGTTTGTTTTCCCCCATGCTGCCGAGAATTACATTTTGCTGATGATCTAGGCGATACAGCCAATAGGGTAAACCTTCACCTGCGTGACCGATAACAATCTTGAGTTTGGGAAACCGTTCGAAGGCGCCGCTAAGCACAATTGCTACTACATGTAATGCAACTTCGACTGCAAAACCCATGATTGCACCGTCTAGATTTCGTTTTATAAATTCTGCACTCATATTTTTGGGAGGAG
>CAIMTR010000095.1 GCA_903844415.1 uncultured Gammaproteobacteria bacterium | reverse complement strand
TTATAGGGTTGCTGCCTCCAAATTCTGTTTGAATTTGACTAAATGATATGCTATTTGGTGATGCAGGTAGTGTCATATAATATACTCTTTTGAGTATTTATATAAAACTTATGTGTCCGGTAGCATAAAGTACGGCCATTACAGGCCCTGCAATGTGTTCAACAATTTCATATAATGCCCATACAGTAAGGGCCACTGCCCACCATGGGTTTGATTCTGATTTGCGGCCAAGCCACATGAAAAATCTTCCATGTAGTTGACCTATTTTGTTTGCTAGTTTTACTATCATATGAATCCAAAAAATGACGGACTCCATAGGGCCTGAATATAGCCTCCGCCTAGCCAAGTAGCTTCTCACTACCCCAAGCCGCTATGCAACTTTATCCCTACCAGATATAATATTTAATCGATCCGGCTGTAGTTAAGTACAGTACCTGAACCATATTGTGATTCGGCAATCATTTTGGCTTGCCAATCATTATCTGCATTAACCACAACATTGGCGGTTTGATATTGATTAAGTCTAATCCAAACTGTATATTTGTACATGATAAATCCTTACTTTACTAGTTGAATGTTTTGAGCCTGTTTTCCATTTTTACCATCGATGATTTCAAATTCTACAAGATCGTCTGGTTTTAGACTTTTGTATCCTTCTATTTGTATTTGACTATAATGTGCAAATACATCATCGCTACCCAATTCTGGAATAATAAACCCAAAACCCTTGGTATTATTAAACCATTTTACCTTACCTTTTACCATATTACCCTGCCTTCTTTATGTATTTATTATACTGTATTTTACTCAACTTGTCAACCATTATTTTACCAAAATTAAGCATTAGCAAGATCAAATAATCCAACTACGCCTGGCCCTTTGCAGTTTTTATCGTTCATAAATGTAAAAACTTGACCGCGATTGCTACCTGCTTTATTATAACTGAGATGATGCCATGGTAATCCTGTACCTGTAGTTTTATATTCTAGTAAGAATTGATCAAACTTTATATTATCTCTAACCCATTGCGCTCGAACATAGTATTCTGATTTTGATATTCCCTTATACTGTATATCACAGGCCATACCTTTAGGATGTTGACTTGTTGGATTAGATCCGCCTTTTCTAAATGAGCAGGTCATAAAGGCATCTGGGAAATGCTGTTTTAATGGGACCCATACATTTACAACTAATGCCTTTAAATTATCGCATACGTCTTGTACAGTCATTCCATTTTGTACTGCAACAGTAGCAACATCGTATGGAAATACTACCCCAGGTACCTTTGTTACAGATGCTACTGTAATTTGTGTAGTTAGTACAGAATCAAAAGGACCATTCCACAATATTGTGGCGTCAACTTCTCCTCCTACTGCGGCTGCGCCCGGGTCGGTACCATCAGCTGGTACTTTTGGTGTAGTATCTGCGTTAGCAGGAGTTGCACTGGCAATTGCACCTTTAGTTAAATCTGCCTGTGTAATTACTCCAGCAGCTACTAATGCTGCTTGCTTTTGATCAATAACAGCTTCATCAGTTTCACCGTCGAGTTCAATAACTTGAGACTCTGTTGCATAAGAAGGACTATTGATCGCTTGTAGCACAGCCGCTTGGGAACCTTGCGGATCTTGCCACAGTGCGATGTTTACAAAATTAGCATAGACATTTGGACTATGGTAGACATCTGCAACGTGTACTACTCCGTGTGCTGATGACCCTGGTACGTATGGCATAAATTAATCTCCTATCACGTATTTAACTCAACGCAATACCGGTGGTACCTTCTAGATATTGTTTAGCTGCTTCGCCCTTACTTTCTACAACAAAAAATGTAT
>CAIMTR010000094.1 GCA_903844415.1 uncultured Gammaproteobacteria bacterium | reverse complement strand
CACATTACGCATTTGGTGAACATAACATCGTGCCGCTTAAAGCCGGCGAAACCCTGACATGGAAAGTAGTACGTGACTGAAAGTAAAATTGTTTCACTGATGGCTCAGCGTTTTCGTGGCTTTCTACCGGTAGTGATTGATGTGGAATGCGGCGGCTTTAATGCGCAAACTGATGCCATTCTGGAAATTGCAGCCGTCATTCTTACTATCAACGAAAACTTGCAACTGGTGCCCGAAGAAACGCATTTTTATCGAGTGGTTCCTTTTGCTGGCGCCAATTTGGAAGAAGCGGCACTAAAATTCACCGGCATCAATCCTCATCATCCACTGCGAATTGCCCATCCTGAGGCTGATGTGTTCAGCGACATGTTTGGACATATCCGCAATAAAATGAAACTAGAAGGTTGCAAGCGTGCCATTCTGGTGGGTCACAACGCCCACTTTGATCATGGTTTTGTTAGAGCGGCCAGTGAGCGCCACAAACTCAAGCGTGATCCTTTTCATCCATTTTCCAGTTTGGATACTGCCTCAATGGCAGCACTGTGTTTCGGGCAAACCGTATTGTCACGGGCCTGTACAGCAGCCGGCATGGATTTTGATCCCGAAGCCGCGCATACCGCACGGTATGACGCTGATAAAACAGCCGAACTGTTCTGCATAATGATCAATCGTTGGCAAAAGCTTGGTGGTTGGCCGCCACCACTTATAGAAAGCACCCCTAACGAAGATGTGCCTGAGAACGAAACCAGCAATTTGTAGAGCTTAACTGCAACTGCAATTCCCGCTCTAGGATAGCTTGCAGTCTTTTCCACGTATTTGTCTGAGCTAAGAGGTATGACAGAAAACTATATTTCTCTGAGCATTATTGCCTGGGCAGCTGTGGGTTTGGCGGTCTTGTTGGGTACGTTTTATATTCTCCGGCGACTACCACAAAGTCTGACCCGTTTTATTATCAGCCGCATAGTCAACACCCGTTATCGCATTAAAGTGCATGGCATCCTTAACATTCCCAAACAAGGTGGTGTGTTACTGACGGGAAATCATCTGAGCTGGATTGACTGGGCAGTGATACAAATTTCTTGCCCACGTCAAGTAAGGTTTGTGCTGCCCAGTACCATTTTTGAACGCTGGCATCTGAACTGGTTATTCAAACTAAACGCCTATATACCCCTGCAAGCTGGGCTTGCAAATCGAAATACGTTGAATGCAATAGCTTGGGCATTAAACAACGGCCAAGTGGTGTGTCTGTTCCCCGAAGGAGTAATCAGTCGTAACGGCCATATGGGCGAATTTCAGAACAGTTATGAACTTGTCTGCGCTGAAGTCGATAACAAGGTAGTGGTCATTCCGTTTTATTTGCGCGGGTTGTGGGGCAGCATTTTTTCGGGGTCTTCACATCGTTTAAATAATCACAACCGCACTCTGCTCCGCCGCGAAGTGGTGGTGGATTTTGGCCTACCCTTATCGACAAAAATAAATACGCAAGCGTTAAAACAAAAGGTACAAGAGTTGTCCATGCACTCTTGGTACAAATATGCAGACCATTTACCAACCCTGGGAGATCAGTGGATTACTACGTGTGCACGACTGCGCAACCCCATTGTGTTACTCGATACATTCGGCGCGCGACTGTCAGCAAAAACTGCACTTACTGCCAGTATCGTGATGGCGCGACGCATACGAAAACTCAGCCCAGAGCCACATATCGGCCTATTATTGCCGAGTAGCACCGGCAGCGCCCTAGCGAATATGGCCTGCGCACTACTGGGCAAAATTGCAGTTAATCTAAACTTTACCAGCAGCAGTTCTGCACTGCTTTCTGCCATTAAAAACGCGGACATAAAGACCATTTATACATCGAGTCGCTTTCTAGAAAAATTACAAACGCGTGGTTTCGATCTAAAAATTTTACAGCAGCAATACACATTAGTAATGCTGGAAGATTTTCGTGCAAATACTTCAGCACTGGAAAAAATTGCGACTCTACTCTCGTGTTTTTTGTTGCCGTCTTTTGCGCTCAAGTTTCTGTACAGCACCAAACACAGCAATGAGCAAACTGCTGTCATCCTATTTTCCAGCGGCAGTGAAGGAGAACCTAAAGGGGTACAGCTTAGTCATAAAAATATTATGACCAACATCAAGCAATTGGTCGACTTACTCAATTTTGCGAAAGGCGATGTGATGCTGGGCAATCTGCCGCCTTTTCATGCCTTCGGCCTGACAGCGACACATTTCCTGCCTTTGCTTGAACAAATACCGGTGGTGTGTCATGCCGATCCAACAGATGTATATGCGTGTGCAATGGCCATTGCCGAACATCGGATCTCATTTTTGTTTGGTACCTCTAGTTTTTTCCGCCTTTATAATCGCAACAGCAAAATACAGCCCCTGATGTTAGAAACCATCCGCTTGGTAGTGGCTGGGGCTGAAAAACTGCAAGAAGAAGTACGCACCCAATTCAAGCTTAAATTCAATAAGGATATTTTCGAAGGTTATGGCGCTACTGAAACCGCCCCAGTCGCTAGCGTCAATATTCCAGACCGAATCAGCCCTGATAACTGGCAAGTACAAACTGGCTGGAAAATTGGGTCAGTAGGATTGCCACTGCCGGGTACTAATTTTCGTATTGTTGACCCAGAAACATTTGCTCCACTACCACTTGGATCAGCCGGCATGATTCTGATTGGCGGTGCGCAGGTGATGACTGGTTATTTCGATAATCCTGCCAAAACTGCCGCAGCATTACACCTGATTGATGGCAAACGCTGGTACGTTACTGGTGACAAAGGCAGTCTCGATCAAGATGGTTTTCTGTTTATTGAAGACCGCTATTCACGCTTTGCCAAAATAAGCGGCGAGATGGTGGGACTGGGCACAGTGGAAACTGCACTTACCAATGCTGTTAATGATCCCGACATGGAAGTAGTGGTAGTAAATGTACCCGATGCGAGAAAAGGTGAAAAACTTATCGCGCTGATGACTCGAGAAAGCAACACCATTGTCCTGCGCGAACTACTGCTGGCCAATGGTTTGAACACACTGGCGTTGCCTGCCCACTATTTTTTGGTGGTAGCCATCCCAAAATTAGGCAGCGGAAAAACGGATTTTGCCGGCGCGAAAAAATTGGCGCTGGAATTGCTTGAGTGAAAAGCTCCCTAACAACTCACCCGCACAATATCCGTCCAGCGCGTGGTATAGCGGGGCGACATAAATTCCCGTTTCATCGACCATTTAGGGTTGATGCCCGTATTGGCTAGCATCATGGTGTGTTTACCATAACGCTGGTTGATCTTGTCGAGCACTGTCATCAAGGTGCGTGACTGTGCCGATTGCTGCTGGGTAAACATATCTTGTTGCTCGTATTTGTGGGTACGTATGTCGAGCAAACCAATGCCACATTTCTTGTAACGGATGCCAGCACGATAGAGCGGCACGATCGCCTCTACAGCACTGCTCGCAAATAGTCGTGTATCGTTGCTGTGGTGAGGCAGTTTCACCACACGCTGGCGGTAGTAATGCCCCACCGCAGGATCAAATGCTTCCAAATAAACCCATATTTGCGCAGTCAAGCCATTCTGCTGACGCAACTTTTCACCCGCACGAGCCGCATACAAACTTATGGCCTGCTGCAACTCATGCAACTCGGTGATCTTGTAACTGAAGCTGCGGGTGCAGATGATTTCCTTGCGTGGTTGTGGATCCAGTTCTAGATCGAGACAGGGTTCGCCATTAAGTTCGCGGATGGTACGTTCCAGTACCACGCTGAACTGCTGCCGCAAAATTTTCGGGTTAGCCTGTGCCAGTTCGAGTGCGGTGTTAATGCCAAGGTGTTGCAACCGTTCGGTGATACGACTGCCCACACCCCAGATATCTTTTGGTGAAATACGTTGCAAAAGCCACTGCCAGCGCTCCGGACTGTCGAGCACACACACCCCTTTGAATTTTTTTATTTTCTTGGCGGCGCGGTTAGCAAGTTTGGCCAGTGTCTTGGTCGGCGCAATGCCCACACACACCGGCATGCCCACCTGTTGTAACAGCATATCCTTGATCTGTTTACCCAGTGCCTGACAGTTGTGTTTGTCTACCCGCAGAAACGCCTCATCGATGGAATACACTTCCATTTCCATTGCCACGGTTTCGAGCAGACGCATCACACGCGCCGAAATATCGCCATACAGTTCGTAGTTGCTGGAAAAAACATGGCAGCCGCTTTGTTGGATCAGTTGCTTGACTTGAAAAAATGGTACCAGGTCAGGAATGTGCAGCGCCTTGGCTTCGGCATTACGCGCAATGATGCAGCCATCGTTGTTGGACAACACCACAACCGGTTTTCCCACAAGGTCGGGACGAAATATCGTCTCGCAAGAGGCGTAAAAAGTGTTGCAGTCTACGAGTGCGTACATAAGGTATTGACCACATGCACCACTACACCAACCACCACACATTCTATGTTTTCGTGAATTTGGATTGGCGGATAACTGAGATTGGCGGCACGTAACAAGCGCGCTTTTTTGTCGAGAATTTTGCACGTTAGCTCGCTGTTGACGGTGGCAATAACTACGTCTTCGTGCTGCGGTGTAAGTGAACGATCCACAATCAACAGCGCCTTGTCGAGAATACCGGCATTGACCATGGAGCTACCGGACGCACGTGCAAAAAAAGTTGCAGAGGGATGTTTGATTAGGTGTTCGTTGAGGTCGAGCCAGTCTTCGATGTAGTCGTCGGCTGGCGATGGAAAACCGGCCGGCACCCGCGCACTATAAACAGGTAATGCGACTTTAACGGTGGGTTCTTTGCGGGCAATAAGAGAAATTTTCATCGAACATCAATCAGTAATCTTGCAGGGAAATTTTTGTATTGCAACTTTCATCACGCCGGGCTGAAGTAATCACTCAGGAAATCAGCTTACTTTCCCCCACCACCCGCCAAGTGCCAGGCTTGTCGATGGGAGTGACCCACTGCGGCTGACGCAACACCGGCTTTAACACATCAGCAAAGACGCTGATTTCGGTACAGGCAGGGTCCAGCCAGCGGCTGAGCAAATCTTCGTCATCAACATCGAGCATGAGTGGCAGCGACTTAGGATGGATTGTCCGCCACTTGTCTACGGGCGGCAAGGTGATGATGGAAGCGCCATGTACCACCGCGCCGGTTGCCGCATTGACATAAGTGCGGTACAGCCCGCCAAAGGCAATGGCACGATCGACATGTTCTATTTTGTGATAGGTCTGCTTGTCGCCCAAACCTTCGACAAAGGCACTGGCCGGAATAATACAACGTGATGTGCGAAAGGGGTGGTAGGCCAGAGCACGTGGCTCGTTGAGTTTGTCGTAACGGCTATTGAAGGAAGCATATTGATAGTTGGGCTTAAGGGTTGTTGGGTCGAGCAACAGCCACCAGATTGCAGTAGCGAGCTCGCGCTCCTGCGCACCACCTCGTACCATCGAAATGACTGCACCCGGTGCAATGTCGGCAGCATAACGCGGTGTGCCACTCACCTTGAGGTGCCGCAGCATGGCTTCGGTTTTGCCATCAGGTTGTAGGTTAAAACGACCGCACATTGGTTAAGTCAGGATAGAAAAAGGGAAGAGGATGTTAGCAGGATTCTGCTGCTGAACTTGCGCTAACACTGTTTTGTGACGTACCCCTGTTGTTTCATAGTCAAGGTCAGGGTCGTACAGGTAGTCAGGCTGTGACACGCGTAACCCCATCACTGGGGCCCTCATTGGCATCCATACCAATAAAGGTCACCGCCCCGACTACCTGCGCAAGTCCCGGCAGAATTAGCGGCTGGACCGGTAACGATCAAATTCGATTACACATGTCGACCTTAGATTTATCTGAAGCTTTACCTGAAGCCTGATCTGGCGAGAACATTAAATAATTTTTTTGAGCGTAATAGTGGCTACCTGCAACAACGGTTTCTGGACAGCTTTTGACTAGCTGTTTATGCTGCAACGAGTTTATTCATTCATCGAATGGAACAGTGCCATGAACATTTACACGCACACATTACTAATTAGTGGCGCAGTATTGGCTCTAACTGCCTGTGGTCAGCAACAACAGGATGCCGCCGCCCCCACTCTCCCTGCCTCACCTGTAGCCTTGGTCTATCCGGTGACCACTACCGTAAACCAGAGTGACAATTTCTTCGGCACTGTGGTGGCCGATCCTTATCGCTGGCTGGAACAGGATGTACGGGAAAACCCCGCCGTGGCTACCTGGGTCGACGCCGAAAACGCCGTTACTTTTGATTATCTTGATACGCTGGAAGACCGCAACCTTATCAAGCAGCGCCTTACCCAATTGTGGGATTACGAAAAATTCACACTGCCGACCAAAGAAGGTGGTCGCTATTTTTTCCGCCGCAATGACGGCTTGCAAAATCAGGCGGTACTCTATGTGCAAGATACCCTGACTGCAGAGCCACGCCTGTTGCTCGATCCCAATACCTGGTCTGCTGATGGTGCCACTGCATTGGCCGAAGTGGTTCCCAGCCCGGACGGCAACTATTTGATTTATTCTATTCAGGAGGGTGGTACCGACTGGCGCAGCGTCAAAGTGCTGGACGTAAACAGCGGTGCAACGCTTGCCGACACCATCGACTGGGTCAAGTTTTCCACTCTTGCATGGCATCCGGACAATTCCGGTTTTTACTATTCGCGCTTTCCAGAACCACAAGCTGGCGCCGAATTTCAAGCGTTGAATTTCAACCAGACCCTGCACTTTCATAAAGTGGGTGACAGCCAGACAAATGACACGCTGGTTTATGCCCGCCCCAACTTTCCTGAGCAAATGATGTCGGCACTAGTGGTGGCCAAACGGTATTTGCTGATTTATCTGTCGGTAGGAACGGATGCCGCTTATGAAGTAGCAGTGCAAGATTTAACCGACCCTGCCGCACAACCCACACTGCTGATCGAAGGGTTTGCCAATGACTATAACTTCATCGGTGCAGATGCGCGGGTACTCTATGCCACCACCAATAACGGTGCACCGCGCAAACGTATTGTCGCAATCGACCTCGACCAGCCAGAGCTAGCCAACTGGCGTGAAATCGTGCCGGAAACTGCCAACGTACTGGCTGATGCCTCGTTGCTTGGCGGCAAACTAATTGCCGAATATATGGAAGATGTCAAAACTGTGGTGCGTTTATATGAACCTGATGGCAGTGCAGCCGGAACGGTTGCACTACCCGGCTTGGGCGCAGCTGCCGGTTTTGATGGTACGCCCGAAGACACAGAAACCTTTTACAGTTATTCCAGCTTCAATACACCCACCACCATCTATCGATTTGACGTGGCAAGCGGTGAGAGCACGATCTTCAAAAGTCCTGTCACGCCTTTCGATCCTTCCAACTACGTGGTGTCACAGGTTTTTTATACTTCCAAAGATGGCACCCCGATCCCAATGTTTCTTGCTTACCGGGCCGACCTAAATCTGACCAACCCAAATGGCACACCTACTCTTCTCTATGGTTATGGCGGTTTTGATATAGCAATAACACCGGAATTTTCCATCGCTAACTTTGCCTGGATGGACATGGGTGGAATTTTTGCCGTGGCCAATTTGCGCGGTGGTGGCGAATATGGCAAAGCCTGGCACGATGGCGGCCGTCTACTGCAAAAACAAAATGTGTTTGATGATTTCATCGCTGCTGCCGAATATTTGATTGCCAATGGTTATACCAGCACATCCAAGTTGGCGATTCATGGTCGCTCCAACGGCGGGCTGTTGGTTGGCACCGTCACCAATCAGCGCCCAGATCTATTTGCAGCAGCATTGCCCGGCGTGGGCGTGATGGACATGTTACGGTTTGATCAATTTACCGCTGGGCGTTACTGGGTTGATGACTACGGCAAACCTTCGGAAAATGCGGCAGATTTTCTCAACAACTATGCCTATTCGCCCTATCACAACATCGGCAGCGGGGTTGTCTATCCCGCCATTTTAGCCACCACCGCCGACACCGACGATCGGGTAGTACCGGGGCATTCGTTCAAATACATGGCCAGCTTGCAAGCGACAGATACAGGACCTGCGCCAAAATTGATCCGCATCGAAACCCGTGCCGGTCACGGCTCCGGTATACCAACCGATAAGCGTATCGCCGAAGTTGCAGATAGCTGGGCGTTTATCGCGCATCACACCGGCCTGCAACTACCCGAAAGGTATGGCCAGAAATAGAATTTTTCTGCCTGTACCTTTCCAGCAGTTGTAGTCTTCAATTTATATTCGCGGCATGGTGTGAAACCATACAACACTCAACCATCAAGACATGTACTACTCCTATGATTGATCTCTTACTGCAAGGCCAGATTAGCCTATTTTTCGTCATCCTGATTGCCATCGTTATTTCGCTAACCTTTCACGAATTTGGGCATGCCGTTACTGCCCTATTTTATGGTGACGACACCGCGCAAAAAGCAGGACGTTTAACGCTCAACCCCATGGCCCATATTGATCCCGTGGGTTTGTTGATGGTGGCACTAATCGGTTTTGGTTACGCCAAACCGGTTCCCACCAACCCCGCAAAATTTAAATCGATGTGGGCAGACATGTTTGTCTCTGCAGCCGGACCTGGAATGAATTTGCTGCTCGCGATAGTGGCCGTCAATTTTTATGCATTTGGCTTGACCCATGACTGGAGCATTACTCAGGGGGAGTCTGCGCAACAGTTCTTGGTATATTTCTCTCTGATCAATCTGATTTTGATGGTGTTCAATCTATTGCCGATTGGAGCTTTGGACGGGCACTACATACTGCCCTATTTTCTGCCACGAAAAATGGCGCAAGCCTATCGCTACTGGAATGGACGCTACGGCAACCAACTTCTGACAGGGCTAATTCTGTTGAGCATAGTGGGAGTACCCGTATTTAGCACCATTTGGAATTTCGGCGAATCGCTGTTGCCCTACATCACGTTTATCAATATGGAATGAAATTAAGGCCTGACCTAATAGCCATAAGGCTAGTTTTAGCTGGTAACTAGTT
>CAIMTR010000093.1 GCA_903844415.1 uncultured Gammaproteobacteria bacterium | reverse complement strand
TGGCCGATAATCAGGTATTTCATGTTAGCTTCAAGCGGATCGAAATCGGAAAGCCTGCTGACGTTGCGCGCAACTTCGTCAAAATCAGTTTCGGGATACAACATGAGTGATTGGCCGTGATGCTGCATGGTCAGCACCATCTTGCCCTGACAGCGCTGGTCAATCAGCTCGCGATAACGCGCAGGAATCGCCAGGCGACCTTTCGCATCCAACGCCACCATGTGTAATCCCGCTAACTGCACTTTGCTTTCTCGCTACCCTGCCTAATGAAAAAAGTTTTGGAGTAGATTTCCGTTACCTTGACTCTAGTGACGACTCAACTTGCCCAAAATACTGCTTTGTTTATGGTGTTTTATTCTTTTTACTTAATCCCACTTTCTACCACTTTTCGCCCACTTACCAATCACTATAATCCACTGTTTTACCGTTACGCAAGTGCTTATTGCCTTGTTTTAGAAGGAAAAAGGTAAAGCTGGAGCAAAAGAAATTGAAAGGGAGGAGATCTAAAAAACCAAAGACAAAGTATTACAAAAAGCTATGATCCATACTTAAAGTAATTTGTTAAGTTAAGAGCAGTGATGGGGGGCTAAAAAATATTTATTAGGCTCGCAGGAAAATTACCCGAGCATTAAATTTGGTGAGTCGGCCGATAAGCCGGGTTCTGTCGTGGACAACCATTCATCTGGGATATGTGTCACCACATACCTCAAGCGGCCTACCCGGATCCGGTGCGAGCCACACCTAATGGATCCCTATTTGGCCTTGCTCCAAGTGGGGTTTACCTAGCCATGGAATGTTGCCACCCATGCGGTGCGCTCTTACCGCACCATTTCACCCTTACCAACTCACGCTAGCGCGAACTGGCGGTTTATTTTCTGTTGCACTTTCCGTAGGCTCACGCCTCCCAGGCGTTACCTGGCACCTTGCTCTATGGAGCCCGGACTTTCCTCTATAGAAGTCAGAAACTCAACTACAGCGATTGTCTGGCCGACTCAACTAACATGATAGCGGCCTGGCCATAAAGAACCTAACAGTCTTTTTTTTAAGCCAATGAATTTATCTAGGAACTTAGACTGGCTGCTGCTTTAGCTCTAAAGCCATTGCGTACAAAATATTCTTTTTTTGACCGGTAATTTGGGCAGCAAGCGCACATGCTTGTTTTAAAGGTAATTCGTTAAGCAATATCTTAAGAGTATGAATGGAAGATTCGTCCACTTCTTGGCGCTTTGCCTGACAACCAGCCAGCACCAGAACAATCTCACCTTTTTGCTGATTGGCATCACTCTTTACCCGCTCCAGCAATTGCAAAATTGTGCCAAACAAAATTGTTTCGAATGTTTTGGTCAGCTCACGAGCCATGGTAATTTCACGCTCGTCGCCAAAACACTTTTGGAGGTCAATCAGACATTCCATAATTCGATGAGGAGCTTCATAAAAAATCATAGTCCTCGACTCACTCTGCAAAGCTTGCAGTGTCGCCAAACGTGACGCAGATCTTGCCGGCAAAAAACCTTCAAAAGTAAATCGGTCCGATGCCAGGCCGGCACAACAAAGAGCCGCGATGACAGCACTTGGCCCCGGGATGGGTACTACCTTTAGGCCTTGTTTATGAGCCTGCCGTACCAAATGATATCCAGGGTCAGAAACCAGTGGAGTCCCCGCATCAGAAATCAACGCTATATCTTCTCCAGAATCGACACGGGCCAACAAGCGCTCAACTTGCTGGTCTTCGTTAAAATCATGATAAGCAAGCATTGGAGTATCGATAGCAAACTGTTGGAATAAGATACGACTATGACGAGTGTCTTCAACTGCAACAATGGCCACATTGCGTAATACTGTTAGGGCGCGCTCGGTAATATCACCAAAATTACCAATCGGCGTTGCAACTATGTAGAGAGTTCCACTCATGGTTGCTCTTCCCGATCAGACCGGTTCGTTTCCCGGTCGCCATTTGATATTGCAACCAATACTTGGTTTTTGCTCATTAGTTAAGATCTCACCATTGATAGCAGCGTTAATTGCAGACCGTAATTCCTTGCCGTCTACCGGCACATCATTACTTGGCCTACTACCATCAAGTTGACCTCGATAGATTAATTTGCGCTTCGAATCAAACAAATAAAAGTCGGGGGTACAAGCTGCATCGTACGCATGGGCTACAGACTGGCTTTCATCCAACAAGTAAGGGAATGTATAACCAACCGACTTAGTTTCTTGCTGCATGTTCTGCATGTTGTCTGCCGGAACCGCCACTATGTCATTACTGTTGATTGCAACAAAACCCACGCCCCGCTCCTGATAATCACGACCCATCTGCGCAAGTTGACTGCGGATATGTTTTACAAAGGGACAGTGATTGCAAATAAAAGCGACCACCAACAATTTTTGTTGGGAAAAACTTTCCAGCCCCACCCAAGAGCCATCCGTGGCAGGCAGATTGAAGTTAGTAGCAGTTGTGCCAAGCGGAAGCATTCTGGAAGGTGTTAGAGCCACGGGATTTCCTGATTTGTACCAGATAAGAATAAGGTATCTTGACACATTTGCGGTTTATTTGAAAAACAGCACACATTTTTCACCGCGTGAATGATTAAGAAATACAAAGATATTTTGACTTGGCGTGCCAAAGCATGGGAAGGCTATTCACCTTGCGCTATACTGAAAGCAGCTTGCAACTTCACTTAATACTCTACTAACTCTTAATGCTACCGGTCCAAGCAAATTATTTTTATCCAAGCCTACTAATCACAATTATTTTGCTCAGTGGTTGTGGATCTGTACAAACACCGCAAATTGCTGTTGATACCACTACTACCATAAGCGCTGTTCCTGAAATAAAGAGTGTAACTGCTGCTGATCTACTTGATCAGGCGGCGGTAGCACCCTCTCCGCAATCAGAGCGCTTGTTGTTTGAAGCAGCACAACTAATGCAAATCCAAGGTGATTTGAAAGACGCAACTGAAGTTCTCTCATTTATCAAACTTGAAGGGCTCGACAGCAACTTAACGGCTAGTATTCTACTTTTACAAGCAGAACTTTCTATAAGCAACAAACAACCGACTCAGGTGATGAACACGTTGCGTGCCAGCAACTTTCCTAATCTGGAGCAACTGCAAGCCGCTCAAAAAATTCGTTATCACGAATTGCGCGCCAAGGCTCAGTTTGACATTGGGAATAAGCAACAAAGCGCTCTTGAAAGTATTCTATTGGATCCACTCTTAACAATTGAATTACAGCGTAACAACCATGAATTTATCTGGCAGGCACTTTTCTCTCTACCTCTGTCGCAACTAAGAACGCAGGCAGTATCTGCCACAAACTTTGATGTCCGTGGCTGGTATCAACTAGCATTGATTGGCCGCACTTCCAGCAACGATCTTGATCGACATTTGCTGGAAATTAATAATTGGCGTGCAGAGTGGTCGAGCCATCCTGCTGCCACTGT
>CAIMTR010000092.1 GCA_903844415.1 uncultured Gammaproteobacteria bacterium | reverse complement strand
CCGCTTCCGCGATGGCCGCGTCAAGTCCAATGCGAATGATCTCTGGCGAAATCATGCGCGCTGTTTACTTGGTGGTTGGCGCGCGCCAACTTTGCTTGAAGGATTTAATGGCCTCAATGAACGTTGGCTCAAGACCCTTGAGTGACACGAAGATAAAGATGGGATGAAGTTGAACCATAATAGTATGAGATCCTTTACGGAAACGTTTTTGTTGAAATAAACAGTTGGTTTTTGTACTAGATCGCCTCTAAGATTCAAAATAAATCTTCCTCCGTGTTCATTCTCTACAGGATTAGTGAATGCAAACTCAATACCTGCCGAAATAATAATAGTCGGTATTGACTTTCCACATCTCCCAAGCAAACTTTCACCGGCGAGCCCGAAGGCGACGCAGATACATATCAAAGAGCTTCCACTCAATGATTGAGAAGATAGTCACATGGAAACAGATCGCGAAAGTTACAGATAGCAGGACTCTGGTCAATAATTGTGGAATATCTCTCAACTCCGAGATGCAGTCACAACCATGCAGTAGAGAGTTTAAACAGTTCATGCTTGGAAGCAGAAAGAAAATAATTGCCAAGGAAAAAGCAATATTCGCAAAGTGTAAAATCAATTGGATGATCCTGTCCCTGCGAGTAGGAACTTCTAAATCACCTTGTCTGAAAGTCAATAAAGCGAACTGAATTTCCAAAAATAACCATTTGGACCAAAATGACTGATAGCCATCTTCTGGAAATGCTCGTCCGCACTCGGGGCAAAATCCCGGTCCAGGCAGGTTTACTAAGGAATATTTGCAAAGCGGACAAAGGCGGCCGTTTGCTCGACGCACCCTAATAAGAAGCTGGTATATGTAAAATGCGAATGAAATAAAGTAGACCATAAATAAAACAGAGCTGCCAAATCGAGCCCAAGAATGCGTCTTGTTTGGGTCATACTTTAAGACAGTAATGGCAAATGGTGCTGCATAGAACCACGCCCAGTAGATGATTGGGGCAGTAACTATCCACACCCATACCAACTTCCATTTGGCGAATACCAATTGGAAATAGGATGGTTCTGTGATCAAGATGTTTTACCAACTTTCCAGTTCATGGAATTGTTTGTCAACACTTGTTTCATGGCAAATTCACCGGTTGAGTTGATGGGTACATTCGAGCACAATCAGCCAAATCGAGCGCTAAATGCTGCTGATTTGCATTTTGTTGCGAATCAAAATCTTTACGGCAACCACTCAGAGTTTGCGCTAAGTTCTGCTCAATCGCTAATACACAGAGCATGTATGCGGCAACTGCTCCCGCGGGTCCCGCGAGACAACCCAGCAACCCAGCCCCAGCACAAAATATTACTTGACTCTCAAAAGAATCAAGCGCTCCAATTATACAGTCAGTCACTTTATCATTATTCTTTATTTCTTCCACATTAAAGTGTTGTCTCGATTTCCGAACACAATCTTTGTAGCCATATGGCAAAATCGGTGTCGGCATGGGAATTTCTGCTTGATTCAGAGCGAGAATATTAAACGGGGTATTTAATGTGACAAGAAGTAATTCTTCAATGTTTTTGGTGTTAAGCGAAGAACCCCCTTCGTCTTGCGAAATCGTCTGACCATCGGTCACGCCGTCAAACTCTTGAATATCAGTAACATCGGTAACAAGACTTTCCAAAATAATTTCAGTCTTTGTGCTAGTCAGCATATAGGCATCTGGGAGCAATTCGGTGACTAGGAACACACTGATGATCGGATCGCCGGTAAGCGATTCTTTTCACAAGCAAATGGCAGAAACAGGTACCCTGCCCGCTGGCCCTTCCAGCCATCCTATACAAAATGAGCCGAAATCGCTTGTTGTGAATTTCTCGGGGTGAGTTTTGTGTAAAGGAATCACGAATACTTGCACCGCTTCAAATGAAAACGATTGGCCGTAAAAATCTATACTTTCGTACATTCCTGGAGATTCGACTGGTTCGACGAACTTGAACCCCAGAGTCGGTTCCCTACCATCAGCAAAAACCCCTTCTCGAACGGCGCACAGCATTGAGCTGAACTCGCGAACTTTTTCGGGCATTGACGCGATCGACTCGCAAAACGAAGACTGAACATCCGCTTTTACAGTTCGCAACAAGGTCAATGGACTTAGCGCGACAATTGCTATCGCAGACCCAACGCAATATAAATTCTTCGCTGCAAGTTTTGCAATGTGGGCTAGCGATAAATTACGCAATGCAAATACTCTACGATCTATCCCTAAAATAACACGAATTGTTGTCATGGCGCATTCCTTATAATGCATCTACACAATTAAAATATAATTGTGATTTAGTTGAAGTCAAGTAATTTATTATATTTTTCTTCAATTATTAGACGCAGGTACGGAGGGATGCTGATTAAATCCATTGCGCCAAGTTTGGAGCAGTGCAATCTTCTCCAAGAGATAGCGATGACGCGCTTAAAATCACACGGTCAGCAACTGACCCACGCCGACCAATAACGGCAATTCAGGCGAAATTGTCAAGGCGGTCCCACGAGCGAGCAAGGAGCGGATCGCATGGAAATATCTGTCACCCATGTTGCCGGTATAAAATGTTATCTATGTGATCGAATGTACAAAAATCAATCTCGACCTACCACTCAGCGAAATATTCATTTCGAAGTGCTGCCAGAAAAACTCACTCCCCAATATCTTCAGCCCACAAGTCTGGCTTCTCGCGTTGCAAGCGCTCCATGAGCGCGATACAGCGCGCGTCGTCGACCACATGAAGTTCAATGCCTTCCTTGCGCATCCACTCT
>CAIMTR010000091.1 GCA_903844415.1 uncultured Gammaproteobacteria bacterium | reverse complement strand
TGGCAGCACAGTGAATTATTTCCAGGACTGCATGCTAAACGATAAGCCTGAATTTGCTGGACTAAATCCAAGCATCGAACATTTCAGTCGCATTATCTGCGAAAAAATATTGCCGTTGATCCATCCTCCCGGTAGCGGCTCTCTCACCATTAAACTTTGGGAAAATGCCACCTGCTGGTCCGCCTTCCGACAAGATTTTTGAATTTTTTCATGCTGTGTTTTTTCTATTTCATGCAGATGTAGTCAGCCTTTATGCAGGTGACCGCATTCTTCGCAAACACCACAAGCCTGCAGCCAGCACCACTACATCGCGCAAGCGAATAAGTGCAATCAAACCTACTGCTGCAGTGGTTGGAAGGTGCAGAGTTTGAAATGACCATAGTAAAGTTGCTTCGATTGTGCCGATCCCACCCGGCACTGGCAGCAGCATGGCCAGACGCATGGCAACAATGATAAAAATAAATGTGGTTAAATCCGGAGCAATATTTAGAAAACTCAGGAGTAGGCGCAGTTCAAGTAATATCCCTAGCCACACCAGCAACGATAACAGCAAGCCAAGTAATAACGCTGGTTTTTGGGTTTTTACGGCTTGTTGCAAATCACTACCCATTGCTTGCCAGTGATTTTCCACTTGTGACAAGCGTGGGTGTTGTTGCCATCGTCGGGCAAGACTTTGCATGCGGCTGGTAAGCCACAGTGGCTGACTAAGCAAAATCCAAAACAGTAGGGACAGCGCCAGTAACATCACCAGCAAGATCATTGCCAGCTCTTGCCAACCTGCAATCTGGGTTGCCGGGGAGAACACAACTATCAACACACCGAGCAAAAGTACTGAAAAGTTAATCCACATTTCATAGAAACGGTCGAGACCCAATGCCAGCACAGCTTTATGTAAAGGCAGAGCATATTGTTTATACAAGCAGTAAATCTGTAAAGGCTCACCGCCCAAATGTGGTCCCGGTGTAATAAAACTTACGGCAGTTCCGGCCTGGCGGATTAATAGCAGATGAACAAACCGTACACGCAGATTGAGCAGATTTATTAGTACCTGCCAACGTTTCGTAGAAAAAAAAATTATCCCAAGATTAAGTGCAAACCATGCGAGCCATTGTGACCATGCAAGAGTAGTCATGACTTGAGAAATCGTGGCTAGTGGCAATTGCCAAAGTGTCCAACTCGCTAGCAGAAGAGCCACTGTCCATAGGCAACCTGTAATCACTTTGAGTTGTGACATCAGGCACCATCAACTCGATGAACCCACACATCATCTTGTACCCACAAACTCCAGCGCCCGCAACCCAGAAACAAAATCCATACCGCACTGCAGACCACTACCTGTAAGAACGGAGAGCTATGGTTGTTTAGATTGAGTTCTGGTGCGAACCAGGCCAGTAATACCACAAGTAACAAAGCTCCTACGCGTCCAGCCAGGCCAGTCACAATCATGGCAGCGCACAACAATAAGCTAAAACATAACAAGGTATCAGTATAGGCAAAGTTGTTTGAACTAAATAACGGAAATTCAGAGGTGGTTTCTATTAGTGCAAGGCCAAGAGCCAACAGCAAACGTAATGCCGGCTGGAAAAAATACCTACTTAAAATTTCGAGTTTAGACAAGAACAAAGCAAACCTCTGTGAATTTTCTGCAAGCCGACCGCTGACCACTAGCCAATCCACAATGAATCCGAGCAGAAATGGCAGCATGAAGCTCAACCCGATCATCTTGGTTAAAGGTGGCTGAAATTGGGGCCAAAGAACCATCGCGATAAAACCCATCTGAAATCCTGCCAGTGCTCGACGAATCCGGTTTGGCACTAAGGGGTAAATAGGAAGTGCTTGCTGTTGCCGCCAATACAGACCCCACTGGAACAAATACCAGGCCACACTTACTAACAGATAACTCCAGTGAATCTTGCCGTAACTCACCGCCAACAGTGGTGCAACTAACAAGCCAAGAGCATCGAAAACCGTATCCAGTTCATTGCCGAGTATGCTGACTTGTTTATAACGTCGGGCAAGATAACCATCGAGGCGATCGAATATGGCGGCTAAGGAGTAAAGCAGGGCGGGCAGCCATGTGATGAATGTGTCACTTTGAGGCTGGAATAAAAAACCGGCACAGCAAGCCAGCAACCAACCACGCAAAAGAGTTAACCGATTGGCTGAGCCAAGATCAGGAAAAACTGTAGTGACTCCAGCGGGACAATTAAGCGCACGTCTTTGCCAAGTTTGTTGAATGCAAAAAATCCACACCAAAACACTTTGTAGCAACCATTGCGGGTTGTTTGGAGAGGATTCTAGGAGCGCTAGAGAAACATAAAATACGAGTAGTAAGCTCGCACCGAACCAGAAAGCTCGTTTTAATTCAATTTCTATTACAAGGACAGGGTTAATCAATTTACGACTGGTAGAACTGTAGATAACAAATTGCTGGCAGACTTACTTGCTAGAGCAAGTGTCACTTCTTCAATAAGTTCTCTATTGTGCAGCAAGGCCATGGTTTCTCGTTGTGTAAGCCAGCCTTCCAGCACATGAGCAGTAGCCGTTCTTTCGGCCTTGGCCCGCGCCAGAATAAACTCCGGGTCAAAGGCAATGTGGTCTACAGCGCTAGGAACAAGTTGTGCGCAATGCCAGGCTCGAAAATCGGCATCAGTCAACAAAACACCTAGTGGGGAATTTTCCTCTTGAACTTTCTCCTTGGTCAATCCAGTGATAACAGCTTGTAAAATAGCCGGCTGGCGACGTTCTTCTGGTGTGCTGAAAATTCCAAAAAATTTAAGGAATTTGCCTGGTGTACGTTTTCCACTTACCCACGATAGCAATGCCG
>CAIMTR010000090.1 GCA_903844415.1 uncultured Gammaproteobacteria bacterium | reverse complement strand
TATTGAAGGAACTTCTAGTAAAATCACTATTAATGGCGAAATTAATCTAGCAGAGCAGACTATCGCCGCAGATATGCAGGTACGTATACCTTTAGGTGAAAATATTTCTATGCTAGCGGGTATGTTGGGAGCATGGCCAATCGCGCTCAGTACTTATATTGCTAGCAAGATTTTCGCCAAGCAGGTGGAAGATTTCACTACAATTGTTTACCGTCTTGATGGCCCTTGGGATAATCCGGAAGCTGGATTTGTACCACCAACAGATGCTGCTGTGACCGAAGTTGAACCACCCCTTCCTGCGCTTGCAGCGCCGACTGCTCCTGCGGTTCGATAATCTCGATTGTTGACATTAGGTTGTCTAATTTTATTAGTTCAACTGGTTTGAAAAAAATCAAATTAACTAAGTGATGAAATATTTATGAACTTAAGCCTACTTTCCAATTTGGCAGCGTTGCTGATTACACTGGCAGGATTTCTGTTGTCCGGTACCACGGGTGAGTTGGTACTTAGTACCGGGTTGTATGCGCTTTCTGGGGGTATAACTAACTGGCTGGCCATTCATATGTTGTTTGAAAAAGTGCCTGGTTTTTACGGTTCGGGTGTGATTCCAGCGCGGTTTAATGAATTTAAGTCTGCAATTCATCAGATGATAATGGAGCAGTTTTTTAACCCGGCCAATGTCCAACACTTCTTCAGCCAAAGTGCAGGAGAGAATGTTACAAATCAGAGGTTTACTGATACGGTTATCAGCAAAATTGATTTTAATCTGGCCTTTGAAGAATTGGTGGATGTAATCCTGAAATCCAGTTTTGGTAGCATGCTCGGCATGTTAGGTGGAGCTAAAGTTCTAGACAGTCTGCGGCTTCCCTTTGTCAACCGCATGCAGGAATTTTTACATAAAGTCGTACAAGATGAGGCGGTGTTGGCAGAGTTGGGCAAACATACTGCCGACTCACTGCTGGTAAAAGTTGAAGCCATTGTCAATAAACGCCTCGAAGAACTTACCCCCCAAATGGTGAAAGAAATAATCCAACTTATGATTCACAAACACTTGGGCTGGTTGGTTTTGTGGGGGGCGGTATTGGGTGCCTTAATGGGGCTGATAGTAGAACTACTGATTTAGACCTCGCATTTAATATTTTTCTAATTCCAAAAAATACTGATAAAAGTTACACAAACTTAACGGCTCTTTGCTGAATCTTAATTGGCAGAATTACGTCTATTGAGCTAGAATGCCGCGCATATCGATGCTAATTAGTACCGATAGTTCAAAAAAACATACATTCTTTTTTGTGAGGTTAATCATCCGTCATGGCTAGACCAGTAGAATTTGAATACGACCAAGTATTAGAAAGTGCAATGGAACAATTCTGGAAAGAAGGTTTTGAAGCCAGTTCAGTTCAAAAGTTGCTTGACGCTACCGATATAAATCGTGGCACGCTTTACAATTCTTTCGGTGACAAAGACACTTTTTTCAAATCATGTGTAGATAAATACAACAGTTTGCTGAAAGTCACACTTGATACCACGCTAAATGTTAAAGAAATTAAAGCGGAAAAAGCTATTGCCGCCTTTTTTGATGCTGCAATAATTGCTGCACCGCCAAAAAAACGAACTTTAGGCTGCCTGCTAGTGAATTCCATATGTGAAAGTATTGTTTGGAATCCAGAAATTCAGAAAATACTGAAAGATTCTATTAATGTTATCCGTAAAGCTGTAGTTGTTCGCACCCGTGAATTGGAAAAAGGTAAGTTGCTTGCCAAAGGTTTGAATGCTGAGCTGGCTGCAGATTTGCTGATGAATTTATATGCAGGTTTGCATGTTAATGCGCGCAGTGGTAAGTCAGGGAAACAACTGGCAGAACTTGCCTCGTTTACGTTGGCTTCCATTAAACGCTAGGTTTTAATCTAGAAATGTCTAACTAGTTCTTTTTTGATGGATCAAACAGCATTATTAACCAGCACGCAATTAAAGTAGAGCTGGGCTTACAACGCGACAAATCAATCCTATAATAGCCCGGGTCTTCCGGGCTTTTTTTTCTGGATACTTTAACAAAAACAACACAAGAGGTATCACTATGCAACTGGTAATCCTGATCATTGTACTTGCCTTGATCCAATACATACTCTTTGCTTTCCAGGTAGGCAAAGCCCGCGTCAAATACAATATTAAAGCGCCAGCAGTATCCGGGCATCCTATATTCGAACGCCACATGCGCGTGCAAATGAACACCATCGAACAATTGATCTTATTTATTCCGAGTATCCTCACTTTTTCTTACATGGCAGAAAGTTTGCAGTGGCCTGGCAATGAAATTGCCGCTGGTCTTGGGGTGGTGTGGTTGATTGGGCGGGCCTTGTTCGCCAATGCATACGTAAAGAATCCAGAATTACGTGGCCCTGGCTTTGGCCTTACTTTTTTCCCTAGTGTACTCATGTTGGCAGGAACTCTGATTTGTGTACTGATCTCGGTGATTTAGGTTATGGGTATGTTGCGCTGTAGAGTAATTAATAAAATGCTTGTTCTGGTATTGCTGCTCATAAGTGACGCTGCATTTGTGAATGGCCAAGTACCGATTTCAACAGCTACAGTGGTCAACACATTTCCGCATGACCCCAATGCCTTTACACAAGGGTTGGTATTTGCTCAAGGACAACTTTATGAAGGTACTGGTCGTAATGGCCAGTCTTCTTTACGCAGAGTTGCCCTGGGTAGTGGGGAAATCCTGCAGCGGAGCAATCTCAATGCTCGTTATTTTGGTGAAGGGATCACCATTAAGGACGGCAAGGTATATCAGCTTACTTGGCAATCTCAGGTTGGTTTTGTATACGATCTCAAAAGTTTCACATTGGAAAAAACATTCCTTTTACCCGGTGAAGGTTGGGGTATCACCCATGATGGTGAGCACTTGATTGTAAGTGATGGCACGGCATTCTTACGGTTTTTGGATGTTATATCTTTGCAAGAAGTAAGTCGGCTTGCCGTAACCTTGGATGGCGCGCCCATCGATCGTCTAAACGAACTAGAATTTATCAACGGCGAAGTTTGGGCTAATGTCTGGTACACCGATACGATTGTGCGGATTGACCCTGCCACGGGCATGGTTACCAGTCGCCTTGATCTGAGTGGAATAAATCAACAACGCGGCACTGATGATGTACTTAATGGCATCGCTTGGGATGAAGATGCTCAACGCTTGTTTGTTACCGGAAAACTTTGGTCACAACTCTACGAAATAAAAGTAGATGATAAAGTAGAATCGACCGTTCCCTGAGTTTTACAGCCTCTTTAGTGAGTGCCAAGAGAGAAATAGTAGCCAAGTGCTAAGTAAATCTCGCTTATTCATGATTCTAGTAAGCACTTTGTTATTTTCAGCGTGCGAATCCATCCAATATTACGGCCAGGCAGTCAGCGGCCAGCTTTATATCCTCACTCATCGTCAGACACTGGCAAAGTTACTGTCTGATCCAGCCGTGAGTCCGCATTTGCAAGAACAACTTGAACGCATTTCTGCAATTCGAACCTTTGCCGCCAGCCAATTACAACTGCCGTTGGAGTCTCACTATTCCACCTATGTTGAACTTGGGCAACCCTTCGTGGTGTGGAATGTAAGTGCGGTTCCTGAATTTTCTTTGCAACCATTAACATGGTGTTACCCGATTGCCGGTTGTGTCTCTTACCGCGGTTATTTCAATGAAGCGGCTGCCCAGGAGAAAGCAAGTGCTATGGCAATAAAAGGGTACGATGTTTACGTAGGTGGTGTGGCAGCTTATTCAACCCTGGGTTGGTTTTCTGATCCAATTCTCAGCAGCATTATTAATAGGCAAGAATATGAATTAGCCAGTTTGATATTTCATGAGCTTGCGCATCAAGTGGTGTATATCGCAGGTGAAACCCAATTCAATGAAAGTTTTGCTACCACTGTGGAAAGAGAAGGTGTGCGGCGTTGGTTACAAAATACAAGAGACAGTAGAACTGATACTGAAAGTTTAACAACAGCAGTTGCGGAAAGTATAAGAAGACAACAACAGTTTGTTGAATTGGTGCAAAAAGCAGCAGCGGATCTGCAGTACATGTACAACAGTACTTTATCACTACCAGAAAAACGCAGTGCCAAAAATCAACGTCAGCAGCAAATGCGATCAGATTACGCGAGATTGAAAGTTTCCTGGCAAGGCTATAATGGGTACGACAAATGGTTTGGCGGTGAGCTCAACAATGCACAACTGGCTACCGTAACAACCTACAATAATTTGGTGCCAGCATTTGCTAGCATGTTGGATATTGCAAGTGGTGATCTGCCACTTTTCTATAAAAATGTGGCTGCTCTCGCTCAACTAAACCCGGCCCAACGGCAGGAGCAACTGCAAGAGCTGTTGCTCTCTGATGCAACTAAAGCCCAATAACCTCTGTGCTAAAATCCGCCTTAGTTAAGCCTGATTCAAGGACATATCATGATTATCAAACCCCGTGTACGCGGTTTTTTGTGTATTACTTCCCATCCTGCTGGTTGTGCTTGGAACGTTAAGAACCAGATAGCCTATGTCAAAAAACAAGGCTATATCAGCGGTCCTAAAAAGGTGCTGATTATTGGTGCTTCTACCGGTTATGGTTTGTCTTCACGCATCACTGCAGCCTTTGGAGCAGGTGCTTCTACGCTTGGTGTGTTCTTTGAAAAGGAAGGTGCGCCGGATAAACCCGGGTCTGCTGGCTGGTACAACAGCGCGGGCTTTCATCACTATGCAGAAGCTGCTGGCTTGTACGCCAAAAGTATAAATGGCGATGCTTTTTCAGATGCCATAAAACAAAAAGTTATCGATACCATCAAGGCAGATCTGGGTCAGGTGGATCTGGTGATTTATTCGCTTGCCTCACCACGCCGTCAACATCCGATAACCGGCACAGTACATATGTCAACACTAAAACCTGTTGGTAAAGATATCACCATGCGTGGCCTTAATACTGAC
>CAIMTR010000089.1 GCA_903844415.1 uncultured Gammaproteobacteria bacterium | reverse complement strand
TTTTCTTCCGCCACAGCTACATCCATAGTATGGGTATCTTCGTCCACCACAATTGAAGCGATTTCTGCGGGAGCCAAAGCATTGATAACTAATTGGGCTGGATTATCGTCCCACAAAATTATATCGATGCGCTCATTTGCCAATTCTCCAGAGACAACCTGTACTCGGGAACCACGCATACCTACACAAGCACCTATAGGATCGATGCGCTTATCGTTAGTTTTTACTGCAATTTTGGCTCGTGATCCAGGATCTCTAGCAGCTGCTTTTATTTCAATAATTTCTTCCGAGATTTCTGGCACTTCAATTTTAAATAGCTCGATTAACATTTGCGGAGAAGTACGGCTAAGCAGTAACTGTGGTCCGCGCATTTCTGCACGCACTTCTACCAACAGGGCACGCACTCGGTCATTGATACGAAAGGTTTCACGAGGGATCAGGTTTTCCCTAGGCAACAATCCTTCGGCATTGTTGCCCAGATCAACTATTACATTGTCTCTAGTAACTTTCTTTACAGTCCCGGCGATAAGCTTGCCCACTTTACTGGCATATTCAGAAGTCACTAATTCGCGTTCAGCTTCCCGAACTTTTTGCACTATAACTTGCTTTGCTGTCTGGGCAGCAATTCGGCCGAAATCTACGTTATCAATTTTTATCCTGTGCGTGTCTCCCGCCTTGAGATTCGTATCAACTTCATGCGCTTCTTCCAGAGTAAACTGTGAACCAAGCAATGCCATATCTTCGTCTGGCACGACAGTCCAAATGCGGTATGTTTCATAATTGCCTGTCTGCCGGTCAATAATAATTTCACAGTCAATTTCTTCATCAACATAAAGTTTCTTGGTAGCAGAAGCCAACGCCAACTCAATTGCCTTGAAAATAACTTCACGGGAGACGCCCTTCTCATTAGACACTGCGTCTGCAACCAATAAAATCTCTTTGTGATTCATAAGTTTTCTACCTGTACCATCCTGCGATTATTTAACTTATACAGTCCCAACTTCATCTAATTTTTTATCTAAAAAATCATTTATCAATAACGATGTTTGCTTTTTCTACAAGCTCGTAAGGAAACACAACTTCATTACTGCCATCGCTTAGAACAATTTCTCCGTCTTTTATCTGCTTAATTAGCCCGGAATAATTTCTTCGCCCTGCTAAACTTTCAGTGAGCCTTACCTTAACTTGTGAACCGATATATTCTTGAAACTGAAGGAGCGTAAACAATATTCTGTCCAAACCTGGCGAGGACACTTCCAGCGTATATTCACTAGCTATAGGATCTTCTACATCCAGTAAGCTACTGATTTGCCGACTCGCTTCAGCGCAGTCATCAATATTAATTCCATTTTGCTTATCGAGATAAATACGCAACAGGCTGTGACGTCCTTGCCCCAAATATTCAATTCCCCACAATTGCAACCCTAGAGCAAGGACAACAGGTTCAATTAACTTGTGTATAATTTCGGCTCTGGTCGCCATTTTTTGCTCCGGCACCACAAATAAAAAATGGGCGCCAGGCCCACTTCTCACAACTCTTGCTTCCCTAATTCCTTGAAACAAAAAGCCCCATATAGGGGCTTTAGTGAAATAACTTTTAATCTCACCCAACATTGAAAAAAAAGAATGTTGGTAGCGGGGGCAGGATTTGAACCTACGACCTTCGGGTTATGAGCCCGACGAGCTGCCAGACTGCTCCACCCCGCAATAAAACCGATAATCATGACAAGGAAAGGATTATAAGAATCCAACCTCTTCCGGTCAACTAAAGTCTGACTTAACTTCAACTGCCTTAATTTGATACATCTTAAATAATTGGTGCCGAAGACCGGACTCGAACCGGCATAACCTAAGTCACTACCCCCTCAAGATAGCGTGTCT
>CAIMTR010000088.1 GCA_903844415.1 uncultured Gammaproteobacteria bacterium | reverse complement strand
TGCAGATATTGGCGTTGCTGGCAAGGACATGATTATGGAATGTGGTTCAAGTGGATTTTACGAGCCACTAGATTTGCAAATAGCGCGCTGCCGCTTGATGTCTGCCGCACCCCTTAACGCCAAACTGGATTCCCCACGACTGCGTGTAGCAACCAAGTTTGTAAATATTGCTAAAGACTATTTCTCAGGGCTTGGCCGACAAGTAGATATCATAAAGCTTAATGGCGCACTGGAACTAGCGCCGCAGATGGGTCTGTGTGATTGTATTGTTGATATTGTAGATACGGGTAAAACCTTACAAGCAAATGGTCTTTACCCCCGCGATTTGATTGCGGAAATCAGCACGCGTGTAATCGTTAATCGTGCATCTATGAAGATTAAACATGATCACGTGCAGGCTTTGATGCGAAGACTCGAACAAGCTGTTGCTTCTAGGCAGCTGTGAAGTTGATTTCAACCATTCTGATCTCCTGATGACCTTGCTTATAAAAAGACTACATTCCAGCGACGTAAATTTTCGTGCCCAGTTGCGCGCTGCCCTGGCGTGGGAGAATTTATCCCATACAAATATTGCCAGCCGTGTGCAGGAAATACTTGCCGATGTGAAGAAGCGCGGTGATGAGGCTGTGCTGCATTGGACCAATACTTTTGACAAACTGGGAATCGACAATATCGCTGCTCTAAAAATTGCGCCGGAGCGATTGCAACAAAGTTTGCGGTCATTACCTGTAGATCAAGCAACAGCGTTGCGAAAAGCTGCTGATCGAATTCGTCTTTTTCACGAACGGCAAAAACAATCCTCTTGGCACTACACGGAAGCTGACGGCTCCAGCTATGGACAACAAGTTACATCAATAGAGCGTGTGGGAATTTATGTGCCAGGCGGTAAGGCAAGTTATCCCTCTACAGTATTAATGGATGCAATTCCGGCACGTGTCGCCGGTGTAAAAGAAATAATTGCGACACTGCCAACGCCGGGTGGCGTTGTGAATGAACTTGTACTGGCCGCACTAGCGCTAGTGGAAGTGGATCAGGTCTTTACGATAGGTGGAGCGCAAGCCATTGCTGCCCTGGCTTATGGCACTGCAACTATTCCACAAGTCGATAAAATTGTAGGCCCCGGTAATATATATGTGGCTACTGCCAAACGTGCAGTGTTTGGTGTGGTGGGTATAGACATGGTGGCAGGTCCCTCTGAAATTCTGGTGATCTGCGATGGCAAGACAAATCCCGACTGGATTGCTATGGATCTGTTTTCCCAGGCAGAACACGATGAAGATGCACAATCAATTCTTGTGTGCCCTGATGTAGCTTATATCGATCAAGTTCAAGCCAGTATCAATCGCTTACTGCCTTCCATGGAGCGTCAAGACATCATCAGAATCTCTTTGCAAAATCGCGGGTTGATGATTGTTGTAGACGATTTGGTTGCTGCAACTGATGTTTGTAATTTGATTGCGCCTGAGCATGTGGAGCTTTCTGTTGCCAATCCAGAAGTGTTGCTGCCACTTATCAAACATGCGGGGGCTATATTTATGGGTAGTCATACGTCTGAAGCCTTGGGCGATTATTGCGCTGGGCCCAGTCACGTATTACCTACTTCGGGCACGGCACGTTTTTCATCGGGACTCGGAGTCTATGATTTTCAGAAACGTTCGTCAGTTATTCATTGCGTGCCAGCAACGGCAAAAGCGCTGGCGCAGGTTAGTTCGGTATTGGCGCGAGCTGAAGGACTAACTGCACATGCCCGCTCGGCAGAACTGCGCGATCCGGATTGGAAATAAACCTATCAGTTGATAGGTATAGCGGACTCCCTTACTTGTTCTGGCACATCATAAAGCAAGGGCTCGCCAAACCCCAGAATGGTAGGAAGGCGGATGAACTCATCATTTCTGAATACTTCTACCATGACCAAGGCCCCGGGTTCGAGCGTGCTGATTGCAGCAATCGCCTGCAAAGCTTCATTCCTGTCATTGTCATTATTGAGCATAATTTTGGTGTCATTAACACCGGTAATAATATCGTTTACTACGATGCCGGCCTTGTCGGCCGAACTGTTGAGAGTGACTTCAATTACTCGAAAACCCTGTACATCTTTCCCAAACAATTGCCGCCCTTCAGCCAAGGTCAAACCTTCGCCATTAACACCCAGATAACCACTGGGCCCCGACGCCAGATATTGCTGTAATAAATCAATTGCCATGCCTGCAGGGATGGCAAAGCTTATGCCCTCAGATCCTCCTGATGCAGACACAATTGTGGCATTGATGCCGATCAAGTTGCCATTGATGTCAATGAGAGCGCCACCGGAGTTGCCAGGATTTATGGCGGCATCAGTCTGGATCACGAAACTATCTTCACGACTGTAAAGTGCGCTAATAATGCCAAAACTTACTGATTGCCCTACATTGCGCGGATTGCCAATAGCCAAGACCACATTGCCTACTTGCAACTCTGTGACATTTGCAGGCGATAGAAAGGGAAGTTGTTCAGCATCAATTTTTAATAAGGCTAGATCATGCTTTTCATCCAACGTCACTATCCTGGCTTTTATATTGCGACCATCATTAAGGCTGACTGTGATATCCCGCGAAAACACATCGAGCTTCGGGTTAAAAACCACATGATAACTGGTGATAATAAATCCGTCCGCGCTGATGATTACGCCTGAACCGAGGCTGTTATTTTCATCTACGTCAATTTCTTCTTCGGAGAGGAAGGGGTTGATCACGATGCGTTCAATTTTTTGCAGGGAGTTGATGCTTACCACTGCAGGGGCAGCGCGTTTAATTGCTTCACTGTAGGAAAACTGGGCGGATGTAGAACTAGCTAGTGGCACTGGTGCTGCAGGCTGTGGGAAATAGCTAGCCAGCCTAGGCAGCAAAATGGTCAGGCGCGGAGTCAGCAATAGAGTAGCTGCAAATACTAATCCTGCCAGAGCGGGCCAGAAGATGAAGTTGAAAAATTTATTCATGATACCTTTCAAAAGGTGTGTGGTTTGTTTTTATATTGGTAGTAATTTTACCCAGGTTGCCTGCTGTTACTCTGGTAAATAAGCCCCTTAAGATCCCAGTTATTGCAGTGTAGATGAACCCTGCCAGTATACAGGATAATATCCGGGTCATTTACCGGGTGCCTTTCCCCTATGTCCAGTTCCAGAAGTGTATATTCAACCGATTCAGGTCGTTTGTGTCCCGATTGCAACAAAGCAGTTGCGGCATGTATATGCCAACAACAAAAAAAACTACTCATCAAAGGTGATGGAATTGTAAGGATTAGTCGTGAAACTAAAGGACGTGGGGGAAAAGGCGTAAGTCTGATAAGTGGTTTGTCGTTGGACGACGATGCAATCAAACAGTTAAGTGGCAAACTCAAAAAATTGTGTGGCACGGGCGGTACGGTTAAAGACGGCGTGATAGAAATACAGGGTGATCAACGAGACAAGTTATTAATTTATCTTAGCGAGCAAGGCTACAAGGCAAAGTTGGCCGGAGGTTGAGCCAACTATATTATTTAAGATCGGCAACACAATTTATCTAAAAAAACATGAGCCATGGAGTAAAGTATGACGGACAAAAGCGCAATTGAAGCGGCAGTTTTCCAACGTTTATTACGACATCTGGATGCAAGAAAAGATGTGCAGAATATAGACCTGATGAATCTGGCAGGTTTTTGCCGCAATTGTTTAGCTAAAT
>CAIMTR010000087.1 GCA_903844415.1 uncultured Gammaproteobacteria bacterium | reverse complement strand
GGCGATGTGCAATGGATGACAGCGGGCAAAGGGCTTCAGCACAGTGAAATGTTTCCGCTGCTCCAGCAAGATCAACCCAACACACTTTTGTTGTTTCAGTTGTGGTTGAACCTACCTGCCAAGAGCAAGTTGGTTGATCCATATTTTGCCATGTTCTGGTCTCAGGATTTGCCCAGGGTAGACAGTATGGATGCGCATGGCAGAAAAATAACCGTGGAAATAACCGCTGGTAAATATCAGGAAACTCGTGCTTTAGTGCCGCCACCAGATTCTTGGGCGGCTGATCCTGCCAATGAGGTAGTGGTATGGGTAATTGATCTGGCGGCAAATGCTGAATGGGAATTACCAGCTGCATCCAAGGGGCTTAATCGTTGTCTGTATTTTTTTGCAGGCGCAACTGCACAAATTGCAGGGCAAACCATTCCAGTATTAAACAGTGTGCGTTTACGTTCCGAGCAGGCTGCCAGCATCATCAATGGTGACAAGAGCGCACGATTTTTGTTGCTGCAAGGCAAACCCATCAATGAACCAGTAGCGCAACACGGCCCCTTTGTAATGAATACTCGCAACGAACTGGTTCAAGCTTTTGCTGATTACCAACGTGACCAATTTGGCGGCTGGCCCTGGCCACAAACAGATCAGGTGCATGGCCTACGTAAAAGATTTGCGCGCTTTGTTGATGGCACTGAAGTAGAGCCAGACTAAATATTTTATTGTCGTGGCAATTGCTAGATGCTGTGCGAGTTGCCAATAAGTAGGATAAAGCTCAGCACATGTCTACAAGACGGGCAGTGAGATTCAAGACTAGCGGTTTGCAAACTACTCTTAGTATTTACTCAGGACACATCCATGCTTTACGCAACAGTTCTGGCAGGTGGTCTGTCATCTCGCATGGGGCAAAACAAGGCTTTTTTGCGTTTGTCTGGCTTAACTTTGCTGGATCATGCGATCAACTTGTTAAAGTCTGCCAGCGCTGATCCGGTGCTCATCAGTGGAGAAGTAGCAGGTAAGCACAGTGTGCCAGATCTATTGCCACAGTGTGGCCCGCCTGGTGGTCTGTACTCAATACTGGACTTCATCCGTAACACTTCCGGCCTAGATGGATCTGCTTTGATCCTGATCCCGGTAGACATGCCTCTGTTAAAGTTGCGGACCATCCAGCAGTTGGTAGAGCTTGGCACAAATGCATCTTGTTGCCATTTTGAAAATGAGGTTTTTCCTTGTGTGTTCAAAACGACTACTGAACTTTACTGTCATCTGAAGGATTTGTTTGCTGAAGGTACTGAACTCGGCGGCCACCGTTCGATGAAAGCCATATTCAAATATTGCGCAGCAAAAGTAATTCCGATTGCTACCGAACAGTTAGGTGAGTTCAGAAATGTGAATACAGCTGAAGATTGGAAGCAGATTACGCAGTTAAGCAAAAAAACTTTACCCTGAACGCTACTGCGGCAAAATATTGCTCACATAACCTGTATTTAAGGTGTCACCAACGCTCAGTGGATGACACCCTATCAAGATGGCGCGACCCGAGTAGTTTCGGAGCCGCTGGACGGGAGGTGGAGCTTATTGTGTCAGACCCCGGCAACTGGCGGGGCTTCTTCGTTGGAACGAAAACCTTGTTCAATCCAGCCTTCCCAACGTTTGATGGTGTCTGGGTCGGAGCGGCAACCGCCATCGCTGGGAGTCACGTAAGTGTTGTCGGTCTTTTTGATCCAGCCCAGTGCGCCGCCGGCCCGGCCATCGATTAAGGGACAATACATCACTGTCAGAGTTTCACCTGGCTTAAAAGTGTTGCCGGTAACGCCGCGCCCAACTAATTGCGGAGGTGCTGCACCTTCGAAACTCCACAGCGTTTCAGTCCCGTCGGGATTTTTAACGTTGATGTAGAGCCACGAATGCGGATTATTAAAGGCCCAGCGTGCCACAGTGCCGGTCACCACTTTTTGGACCACACGTTCGAACATGCTGAATGAATGATGTGCCTCGACAGAGGAGACAAGCATTAGTGTTGTTGCCAGTGTGATTAGAGTTCTTACAAATACATTTTTCATCTCAACCCCCTTTTTTATTTTGTTTGGTTATTTTGATGTGTCGGTCGATAGTGTTGTGTTGTAGATCGGATCGCGGGACTGACCGGGCAATTCCGGGAACAGCGTCGAACCGCGTGCATCTTTGTAGCCTTCTTCTCCTGGAAGATGGAAATTGGTCTTGCCATTTTCATCCATGTAAGAATTGCTGCTAAGCTCACACTCCCAGTGCTGGGGACGATGCCCTGCTGTTTCCAGCTCAACGGCATGCCTGAAGGCATATACAGCATTCACAGGTTTTATGAAGGCGTTGGGGTCGTAGAAAGTGGCCTGCACTTCCAAACGTTCGATGCCGTTTCCATACTGTTTCAGCTCCCAGGTTTCCACTTGTTCAAACTGGTTGCTGGTCATTGGCGACCAGCGCGTGAAATCCGCCGGCAACAGATATTTGGTGTGGGTGATCAGTTTGTTGCCGTCCCAAAAACCAATCGTATCACCGTACCAGGAATGGGTGCCGTACAGGTTCTGGTGCTGCTGGCCGATGTAGACACGGCGTATGGAATTAGCGAAGTCGTTGATTAGATATGATTCTTGCGGCATGTTTACGAATTCGTGGGAGTAAGGCTCGAGCAACCAGCGCGGTAAACCGGTTGGTTCGCAGTGGGTCAGTCGATCATAACGGACTTGACCTTCTTCCTGCTGTTGGCGCCAGCGTTCTTTGTAGGCCGCTTCATAAGCAGGGGTTAAAACACCTTCTCTTACTGTACCTGTCATGCCACCGTCGATGAAGATGTCCATGTGTGTGTTGCCAGCTGTTGTCCACAAACCATACCAACGTGGAATGGACTCCACAGTATGTTGGGTGCCGCCGTTGGCCTGCTCCAGAAGCCAGGCGTAATGTGCATCCGACGAGGCGAACTCTTGACTGGGTGGAATTACTTGTAAGGGCGGGCCGTAACCGGCCCCAAAACCCTGTGCGTGCAAAAGGGCCGGAATGGTTGCAAGGGCTACGACACACAGTGCTTTTTTTATTATTAGGTTGGTTGTTTGCATGACTCTCCTTCTGGTGGGAGGTTTTAGGTGCTCCCTATATTACAGTGAAGTTTTATAGAATCAATGCTACGAAACCAGATATCCGCAGAATTTACGAGGTTTTTTCTCGGCTGCCACTGGCTGTATAGTCGCCCGGTATACAGGGCAAAAAATCGCCTAGATCAAAAAAATACACGATTTCTAGATGTTTTCTTAGAAGAGGAGAATCTATCCATGTCATTTCAAATTCGCCAGATTGGCATTGCATTTGTTTTGTTGTTAACCGCAACGTCCGTTTTGGCCCATCACGGGCTGGCTAATTTTAATCTCAACATCGATCTCACCATAGAAGGCAGCATCGCCAACATTGCCTTGATCAACCCGCATTCCTGGATTTACGTAGATGTTACCAACACCGATGGCAGCGTTAGCCAGTGGAAGTGTGAACTGCGCGGTGGCACCGCCCTGCGCCGTTCTGGCTGGACACATGAGATGTTTGAGGTAGGCTCGCCTGTGACGATAACTGGCTCACCCGATCGTTATGAAGAAAATACTTGTTACATGGGCTCGATCTTTTTTGCGAATGGCAACACGATGGATCGCTACGGCCAATTGGTGGCGGCGGAGTTAAATGTGCGGCATCCCATCGAAGTGAAACGCCTGGCCAATGGTAACCTGGATATCAACGGTGACTGGGCTGCAGAACAGGTTGTCATGACTGATCCACGTGGGCTCAGTGGTACCTTGGTGCCGCTCGGGGTTGTAGACCAGTTCGCGCCAGGTGAATTACCTGCCGGTGGCAGAGCCTTCCAGGGTTCGCGTGGTACACCAGAATCATTCTCTGATGATCCATTGGCGACAACGTGGAAACGCCCGTCAATGCTGCCACTAACCGATTCCGGCAGTGCTGCGATAATGGGTTTCGACGGCGGTTCCAGCGACAATCCCCGACTTAACTGCGAGTCAACCAACATTCTGTTCGACTGGAGTTTCGACAATCCGATTAACCACATTGTTCAAACTGAAACCGAAGTCCATCTGACCTATGGTTTGATGAATATGGAGCGCACGATTCATTTAGACCAAGTGGATTTTCCGGCAACAATGGAACCGAGCCGCACCGGCTATTCGATCGGCAGGTGGGAGAATGATGTGCTCGTTGTGCAAACGCGCGGGTTTTTGGCGGGTATACTTTCGGCGGACACAAATACTCCGCACAGTGAAGCTTTACGCGTGACAGAGCGTTTCTCTCTGGATACGGTCAACGGTGCGTTGGTGCGCGAATTTGTAGCAGAAGACGGTGTCTACTGGACTGGCGAATATCGAAATCGCGACAGCATGTTTGTGTCATCATTGCCTTTCGAGCGGTACAACTGCGATGACCGCTCGTTCAATACCGACCAGTTGCAGAATCTGTAGCAATAACTACGATGCTAGTTATTGCTACGTAAATAGATCTACTACTTCATCACCTCTGCCAGCTTTCGGCGACTTTCGTTGAAATCTAGGTATTGTTTCTGCCAGTCGGACATTACGCTGGCTTGGGTAACTTGTACCGCGGTCACTTTATATTCAGGACAGTTGGTAGCCCAGTCGCTGTATTCGGTGGTGATGACATTGGCGCCGGAACCAGGCATGTGAAAAGTAGTGTAGACCACACCCGGTTGCATACGATCGGAAATTTTTACATGCATAGTCGTTTCACCCTTGCGACTACGCAGGTTGATTAACTCGCCATCTTTAATCCCACGCTCGACCGCATCTTCTGGATGAATCTCCAGCAGGTCTTCGTTGTGCCAAATGTTGTTTTCGGTACGACGCGTTTGTGCGCCAACATTGTATTGGCTGAGAATGCGTCCAGTAGTAAGTATGAGTGGGAACTTCGGAGTAACACGCTCTTCTGTGGGCACAAATTCCGTCACTATAAACATGCCTTTGCCGCGCACGAAACTGTCGATGTGCATGATGGGGGTTCCGTTTGGCGCTGCATCTGTAACAGGCCACTGCATACTGCCTTCGTTATCGAGGCGATCAAAACTTAAATTTTTGAACGTAGGTGTCATGAACGCAATTTCATCCATAATTTCGGATGAATTGTTGTAGTGCATCGGATAACCCATGGCATTGGATAACTCGATGGCAATTTCCCATTCGTGTTTGCCGGTCTTTGGTGCCATGACTGGCCGTACACGGCCGAGCCGACGTTCCGCATTGGTAAAGGTGCCATCTTTTTCGAGGAAGGAAGTGCCAGGTAAAAATACGTGAGCAAACTTGGCGGTTTCGTTTAAAAACAAATCCTGCACCACAATGAATTCCATGTTTTCCAGCGCTTTTTCTACATGTTTGGTGTCGGGATCGGATTGGGCAATGTCTTCACCTTGGATGTACATACCCCGGTAGATGCCCTGTATCGCAGCGTTGAACATATTGGGAATACGATAGCCAGGCTCTGCATCCTGTTCCACACCCCATTCTTTGGAGAAAAAGTCACGGGTAGCATCCTGGCTGACATGCCGGTAACCAGGAAATTCATGCGGGAAGGAGCCCATGTCGCATGATCCCTGCACATTGTTTTGGCCGCGCAATGGATTCACACCAGCGCCATTAAAACCGATGTTACCGGTGAGCATGGCGAGATTGGCCATTCCCATAACCATGGTGGACCCTTGGGAGTGTTCGGTAACGCCCAGACCATAATAAATTGATGCGGGTTTTGCTGTCGCATAGCGCCGGGCAGCTTCCCGCACTTGATCGGCATTGCCACCCAACAGGTGTGCAACTGCTTCAGGAGAGTTTTTGGGATTCTTGATAAAGGTCAGCCAGTCGTTGAAGCCAGCAGTGTCACAACGTTCTTTTACGTAGTCCCACGCCACTAGGTTTTCTTCCACGATGGTGTAAGCGAGGGCGTTGATAAGTGCCACGTTGGAACCGGGTAATAGGGGCAAATGGATACTGGCTTTTACATGCGGAGTTTCAACCAGTTCGATGCGACGTGGATCACACACGATGATCTCTGCGCCTTCGCGAATGCGTTTTTTCATACGTGATGCAAAAACCGGATGGGCATCAGTGGGGTTGGCACCAATAAGTAGTATCAAATTAGTTGCTTCAACGCTGGCGAAGTCTTGAGTCCCTGCAGAGGTACCTAAGGTCTGGCTCAAACCATATCCAGTCGGAGAGTGGCAAACGCGGGCACAGGTATCGACGTTATTATTTTTGAAGGCAGTACGAATCATTTTCTGTACTACATAAACTTCTTCATTGGTGGTGCGTGAAGAGGTAATGCCGCCAATAGATTTGCGGCCATGTTTTTCTTGGATTTCCATAAAGCGTTTTGCCGTGTGGCTGATCGCAACATCCCAGCTTACCTCTTGCCAGGGGTCGGAAGTTTTGGCACGAATCATTGGTTTCATGATGCGTTCTTTATGTGTGGCGTAACCCCAGGAGAAGCGACCCTTCACACAGGAATGTCCATCATTGGCTTTGCCACTCTTGGCAGGAACCATACGTACGACCTGATCACCTTTCATCTCGGCGCGGAAAGTACAGCCAACGCCACAATAAGCGCAGGTGGTTTCGACGCTGTGTTCGGGCGTGCCTAATTCCACTACGGATTTTTCTGAGAGCGTGGCAGTTGGACAAGCTTGCACACAAGCACCACAAGAAACACATTCGGAATTGAGAAAACCTTCGTCGATGCCGGCACTGACTTTGGAGCGGAAACCGCTGCCCTGAATGGTCAAAGCGAAAGTCCCTTGCACTTCTTCACAGGCACGCACACAACGTGAACAGACAATACATTTGCTGGCTTCAAACTGGAAATAAGGATTGCTGGTATCTTTGGGCGCATCAAGGTGATTGTCACCTTTATAACCATAACGCACATCGCGCAGACCCACTGCGCCAGCCATATCCTGCAATTCGCAGTCGCCATTGGCAGAACAGGTGAGGCAATCAAGCGGATGATCAGAAATATAAAGTTCCATTACGCCTTTGCGCAATTTCGCTAGCTTGCCATTTTGAGTGGTGACTTTCAGGCCAGCTTCGACTGGTGTGGTGCACGAAGCCGGAGTGCCGCGTCGGCCTTCGATTTCCACTATGCATAAACGGCAGGAGCCAAAGGGCTCAAGATTATCGGTGGCGCAAAGTTTGGGTACTGTAATGCCCAGCATTTTTGCTGCACGCATAATGCTGGTACCTTTGGGAACAGTGATCGACTGGCCATCAATAATCAGGCTTATCAACTCAGAACTGGTACTAAGGGGTGTACCGTAATCGATTTCATCGGCAGCAATTTTCGGGTCGAACATGATGGGACTTTGGACTATGGAATTCATTGGAAATCCCCTTTGAAATATTTAATTGCACTCATCACTGGCATTGGAGTAAGGCCACCCATCGCACATAACGATGCAGATTCCATGGTTTCACACAAATCTTGCAGAATTATATGTTGTGCATCACGTTCGTTAGCAGTTTTGGCTGCCACGATTTTGTCGATGGTTTCCATGCCGCGGACTGAACCGATACGGCAAGGTGTACATTTGCCACAGGATTCGATTGCGCAAAATTCCATCGAGAAACGCGCCATGCTGGCCATATTTACGGAAGCATCAAACACCACCACACCGCCATGACCCAACATGCCACCGGCCTTGGCGAAATCTTCGTAGTCCAGCGCTGTGTCGAGCAAAGCATCGGGAAAATAGGAGCCGAGAGGGCCGCCTACTTGCACGGCTCGAATGGGTTTTCCGGAAGCTGTGCCGCCTCCAAAATCATTGATCAGTTGGCGCAGCGTAAGTCCGAAAGCTTTTTCTACCAGTCCACCACGCTTGATGTTGCCGCCCAATTGAAAAGGCATGGTGCCAAGCGAGCGACCACGGCCGAAGTTTGCGTAATGTTTGCCACCTTTTTCCATTATCACGGGCACGGTGGCTAGCGAAATTACATTATTGACTACAGTCGGTTGGCCGAACAGACCTTTCAGTGCTGGCAAGGGTGGTTTAAAGCGGACCTGACCGCGCTTGCCTTCCAGAGATTCGAGCAATGCTGTTTCTTCACCACAAATATAAACGCCAGCACCCATGCGTATTTCAAGATCAAACTTATGACCGCTGCCGAGAATGTTATTGCCAAGAAATCCTGCCGCACGCGCATTGGCAATGGCTGCGTTCACGATTGTTTCGGTTAGAGGATATTCGGAACGTAAGTAGATATACCCTTTGGTAGCGCCAACTGCGATCCCGGCTATGGTCATGCCTTCAACCAGACTGAGCGGATCTCCTTCCATGATCATACGATCAGAAAAAGTGCCGCTGTCACCTTCATCCGCATTACAGACAATGTATTTTTGCGCAGCAGTGGCGTCCGCCACGGTGCGCCATTTGATACCGGTAGGGAAGGCAGCACCGCCGCGACCCCGTAAACCGGAATCGAGCACTTCCTGAATTATTGCTTTGCTATCTTTGGCTAGTGTGTTTTTTAAACCCACAAAACCACCCATTTTTTGGTAATCAACAACGGAAGTTGCTTCAATTACACCGCAGCGGGCGAAAGTCAGACGCTCTTGGTTACGGAACCAAGGTAATTCTTCTACATTACCCAGCGCCAGTTTGTGGGCGCCACCATCGAGGAATTTGGCATCAAACAAAGCAGTAATATCTTCTACCTGCACGGGGCCATAGCCGACTCTGCCGCTTGC
>CAIMTR010000086.1 GCA_903844415.1 uncultured Gammaproteobacteria bacterium | reverse complement strand
TGTGAGCAAATACGAGCATGTAAAAAACGTGGCGGTAGGGTTATTGCTGTAGGCACTACTACAGTACGCTGCCTGGAAACGGCCAGTCAAAACGGAGCAATACAACCCTTTAATGGTGATACACAGATATTTATGTATCCCGGATACAAGTTCAACACGGTGGATGCGTTGCTTACAAATTTTCACCTGCCTGAATCAACATTGATAATGTTGGTAAGTGCATTCAGCAGTCGGGAGAAAGTACTTGCTGCGTACAACTGTGCAATAGAGAAAAAGTATCGGTTTTTCAGTTATGGCGATGCAATGTTTATAAGCTGAATATTCAATGAGCCGATTATTACTCGTCTTCCTTACGGCAGATAACGTATCTGAATTCCAACACTGTCCAAGTCAATGAGAAGGTCAGAAACTACTACTACTTTATCACCCGCCTTAAATCCAGACTTGAGTTTAAGTTCTGCAAAAGCGCGCGCCATGGTTTCTTCAGGATCCTTGCTGAATTCAATTTTAAACGGATACACATAACGATTGAGCGTCATGTTGCGCCTTGTGACTCCAATGTTGGTAAATGCAAAGATCGGTGATCGTTGCGGGTGGCAGTTGGTCACATAGTTAGCCATGGTGCCATGGCGTGTTACTACCACGATGGCTTTTGCAAACAACGATTCAGCCAGTTCTACAGCAGTAGCCGCGAGATGTTCCTTGTCAGTGTTTTTGATTAAATTTTTGGTGAAACCCAGGCCACTTTTTACTTCTGTAGCTCGCGCAATGGCATCCAGTTGTTTTATACAACGCAGTGGATGTTTGCCAATGGTTGTTTCTCCCGACAACATGATGGCATCGGCTTCTTCATAGACGGCATTGGCCACGTCAGTTACTTCTGCACGTGTTGGAATCGGATTCTCGATCATGGATTCGAGCAAATGAGTGGCTACTATCACCCTTTTGCCGTATTCGGCACACAACCGTACGATGAGTCGCTGGGTGTTGGGAAGTTCAGCTAAATCTATTTCCACCCCAAGATCACCGCGTGCAACCATGATCCCGTCTGATACCTTGATAATTTCTTCGAGATTTTTGACACCTTGTTGGTCTTCAATCTTGGCAATGATTTTAATCGTGGAAGCTTTTTCGGGCTTATGTTCCAAAATGAGCTGGCGTAGTTGCAGAACATCACTGGCCTCGCGTACAAACGACAAGGCGATGTAGTCGAGCTCACGATCTAGCGCGAATAGAATATCTTCTTTATCTTTCTGCGTAATAGCCGGCAAATTTACCCTTATGCCAGGTAAATTCACATGTTTCTTGCTGCCTAAAATTCCGCCATCCAGAACGGTACAGCGCATGCGATTTTGGTGTTTTTCAAGGACCTCGAGATTGATAAGTCCATTGTCTACGGTGATCTTGTCACCGACATTAACGGTGTCTATAAGTTCGTCGTAATGAATGCGGATTGAGGATTCTTCAACATTAACACCATCACGTACTGTAATGGTAATTTCATCGCCAGTTTTCAAATCGAGATCACTTTCGCGAACTCCAGTTCGTATTTCTGGTCCTTGTGTGTCTAGCAGAATTCCCACAGGGAAAGGGGTATGTTTATTCAGTTCAACGATGTGTTCGATCATTTCATCTGCCCATGCATGAGTAGCATGCGACATGTTGAGACGGATAATGTCCATCCCGGCTTCGTGCATAAGAGCTAACATTTCGTAAGTGCTGGTGGCGGGGCCTAAGGTGCAGATAATCTTGGTTTTACGCATGAAACTATTTCCTCACAACAACTTCATCGGAGCATAACAAAATTGGACGGTCGGGTCAGCCGGTAAGATATTCTAGTAGTCGCGCAGGTTGAGTTTGCATTTCCAGGGTTTCGTGAGGTTAGAGTAGCTACACGGCTCAGGAAACATCATCAGCAGGGCGGTAGATGAGAGGAATAATAGATGTGTTCACACGTGCTCCTACAGCTATGTAGCCACCATACCTACCAAATCTGAAGCAAATTCAAACTTTGTCACTACTGATATTCTCCCCTGATTGGTTGGTGAACCAACTAAGTGGTACACCGATGTTATTAGTTTGCCTATGATTACCACCGCTTACAGGTTATTTTCTTTGCTATAATCGCGCGCCTTTTGATGCTGGGGTTTATTGCCAGGCTTTGGAAAGAGGTTTTTCTTCTCCGCATATTTATTTACCGACACAGGATAGATTCATGAAAGCACCAGTAAGGGTTACCGTCACCGGCGCTGCCGGTCAAATCAGTTATTCATTGCTGTTCAGAATTGCCGCAGGTGACATGTTGGGCACGGATCAGCCAGTTATTCTGCAATTACTCGAAATTACACCAGCCCTTGAAGCACTAAAGGGTGTGGCAATGGAAATTGATGACTGTGCTTTCCCCTTGATTCGCTCCATTGTCCAAACCGACGACCCGAATGTTGCGTTCAAGGATGCGGATTATTGTTTGCTAGTAGGTGCCAGACCGCGTGGACCAGGTATGGAACGAAAAGATTTACTCGAAGCCAATGCCAAAATATTTTCCATACAAGGCAAAGCCATCAACGATTTTGCCAGCCGCAACGTTAAAGTGCTCGTAGTGGGTAACCCGGCAAACACAAATGCCCTGATCGCTTACCGCAATGCACCAACTCTTAAGCCCGGTCAATTTACTGCCATGACCCGTCTGGATCACAACCGGGCACTTGCGCAACTTGCAATTAAAACATCCAAACACACCACAGATGTTAGTGGCATGATCATCTGGGGCAATCATTCTTCCACGCAATATCCTGATATTCATCATTGCAAGGTGGCCGGAACTGCTGCAACTGTGCTGGTTGATCAAGACTGGGTGGTAAAAGATTTCATACCAACTGTGCAGCAACGTGGCGCTGCCATAATCAAAGCACGTGGGCTGTCGAGTGCAGCTTCTGCTGCCAATGCGGCAACTGAGCATATGCGTGATTGGGTTCTTGGCACCAATGGCAACATCGTAAGTATGGCGATCCCGAGCGATGGCAGTTATGGTATTTCACAAGGATTGGTTTATTCCTTCCCCGTTACCTGTGCAAATGGTCAATACACAATCGTGCAAGACTTAGCGATTAACAATTTCAGCCGTGAATTGATGCAGAAAACCGAAAAAGAATTAAACGAGGAGCGCGCTGCAGTAAATCATTTATTGCCTTGAAAATCAGATCAGCCCTGCCACGCTGGCAAGCGTTACACCTTTATAAAAACCAGACAGGAGCGAAATTAAATCGCTCCTGATTTTTTTCCAGAAACCAGATTTTTTATCAAACAATGCATTTTGATTTGCTGAAACAGGATGGCGCAGCCAGACGTGGACGTCTGACATTCGCTCGTGGCGTGATAGAAACCCCTGCCTTTATGCCAGTAGGCACTTATGGCACGGTGAAAGGGATGTTGCCGAGTCAGGTAGTTGCCACTGGTGCCCAAATACTATTGGGGAATACATTTCATTTGCTGCTTAGGCCAGGCACGGAAGTCATCAAGGCACACGGTGATTTGCATGACTTTATGG
>CAIMTR010000085.1 GCA_903844415.1 uncultured Gammaproteobacteria bacterium | reverse complement strand
TATATACTTGCCTGTTGTTAAAGTAATTTATAGAAAATACATTATAATTTGATGAAACGGCTAGTTTATTTGGCTAACGTGTATTGTGAGCAATTTGCGTCTTTGGCCTCTGGTGCAACTTTATTCAACAAGATTATACGAGACTGGGTCGATTATAAGCCAAGAGGATTAGACCTTCTTGCAGTTTAAATGGAGTTAAATTTTGCTCGACTTTTTAAAGAAAAAAACAACAGCGTTATTGGGCATTGATATTAGTTCCAACTCGATAAAATTGTTGGAATTAAGCAAACAAGGTGACACCTATAAAGTTGAGCATTATATCAGCCGGCAATTGCCAGATGGTGCTGTGGTTGAGAAGAGCATTGCCAATCTGGATTTGGTTGGCGAGGTGTTTCAAAAAATTTCCACTTTGGTGAAGCCTTCCTCAATCCAGGCTGCTGTAGCTGTGTCTGGCTCAGCGGTGATCACGAAAATAATCGAGATGAAGGCTGGTTTAAGTGACGCAGAGATGGAAAGCCAAATTACTGCAGAAGCGGATAAATACATACCTTACCCTCTGTCTGAAGTGATGATAGATTTTGAAATACAGCGACCTTCTCGAAAAAATGATGAGATGGTAGAGGTATTAATTGCAGCTTGTAAGAAAGAAAATGTCGAATTACGTATTGATGCCCTCCAGATGGGTGGTTATGAAGTCAAAGTTGTAGATATTGAAGTTTTTGCCATGGAGCGTGCTTTTAATCTTTTGTGTACACAGATGGATCTGTCTAGCGAGGGAATTGTAGCCATAATGGATATTGGCGCCCTAGTGACCACTTTATACATTCTAAAAGATGGAGCGTCTATCTATACGAAGGAGCTGGTTTTTGGGGGTGCGCGATTACTCAGTGCAATTCAAAGTAATTATGCTATGTCACAATCTGAAGCTGAAGCCTCAATCAAAGCGGGATCTTTGCCGCAAAGTTATCAAACTGATGTGCTTGAGCCCTTCAAGGAAGAATTAACAGAGCAGCTTAGTAGGGCGTTGCAATTCTTTTTTTCTTCCAGTCAATACCATGATGTTGATTTAATTGTTTTGGCCGGTGGTATTGCTCCAATAACGGGGCTTGTTGCCGAACTGCAGGAGGCATTATCAGCCCGGACTGTAGTCGCGAATCCCTTTGCCAAGATGAAAGTCGGCAGTAAGGTCAACATCGCCCAATTAAAAAATGATGCGGCCTCGTTGTTGATGGCAAGTGGTCTTGCCATGCGAGGCTTTGGCAATGGCTAACATTAATCTATTACCTTGGCGCGAACGCAAACGTGAAGAGCATAAAAAAAGTTTCTTTATAAGTTTGGGCGTAGCAGCTGGTATTGCTGTTGCCTTGTTGGGTCTTAGTGATCGTGTTGTGAACGCTAGTATCAATAATCAGGCTGCCTTGAATGAATATTTGCGCCAGCAAATTGTGCTTTTGGACGAGAAGTTGGTGCAAATCAAATTATTACGCGAACAGAAAGCTGCTTTGACAGAACGAATGGCGGTTATACAAGGCTTACAGGGAACACGTCCGATAATTGTAAGGTTATTTGATGAGTTGGTCAGATCGCTGCCAGAGGGAGTTTATTACAACTCAATAATTCGTACGGGAGATAGTATTTCACTTGAAGGTGTTGCTGAGTCCAACAATAGGATTTCTGCACTAATGCGTGATTTAGATGCATCAAAATGGTTTGCTGACCCTGATTTGCGTCAAGTGAATGCTTTGCCTGGCGCGATAAATGATGCGGGGGCTCAAGAGTCTGTTCAAAACGAATTTCAGTTAACCGTTAAAGTCACTACTCCTGGTCAAGAGCTAGAAGCGACTGAGGGTCTTGCGCAATGATTACTGTTGCCGAGGTTAAAAAGTTTGGACAGCGAAATGTTAATGAATTAAAAACATTTGATTGGAACAATCTTAATAACCCAGACTCTATTGGTATTTGGCCGGCGGCAGTTAGGGCCTTGTTGGTGACGTTAGTATTTAGTGGATGTGTAGGGGCAGGTTATTGGTTTCATATAAAAAATTTACAAGTCGCGCTTAGCAAAGTCGTTGCAGAAGAAGTGGGTCTCAGGGCGGATTTGGAATTAAAAGCAGTGCTGGCATCAAATCTTCAGGTCTACAGCGCTCAAATGGTTGAGATGGAAGATTTATTTGGCGATTTATTAGGTCAGTTGCCAGGTAAAACTGAAGTCCCCGGCTTGTTGGAAGACATTACTTTTACTGGTTTGGGTAGTGGTTTGGAGTTTTCCAGCATTCAATTGGAAAATGAACTTACCCAAGAGTTCTATGTGGAACTGCCTATCAACATTTCAGTTACGGGGAGCTTTCACGATTTTGGTGCGTTTGTCAGTGGGGTTGCCAGTTTATCCCGTATCGTAACTCTGCATGATTTCACTATTGAAGCCGGGGAGAATAGCAACGAGTTGAGTATGCGTATAACTGCTAAAACCTATCGTTATATCTCGGATGAAGTAGATGGAGCGCAGTAATCGCACACCCGTTATGAGAAAAACCAAATTACTTTCAAAGGTGTGTATTAGCTTGTGCTTGGCATTGACAATAACTGCCTGCTCAAATAACGAAGATATGATTGAGATACAAGATTATGCACAATCGATTGTTAATCGTCCGGCAGGCAAAATAGAAGCAATGCCCGAATTTGTTAGATATGAAACCTTTACTTATAGTGCCGCGAGTCTGCGTGGTCCGTTCGATGTGCCGGTGGATTCTTCCCTTGCGATGCGTAACCAACAAGCTAAAGAAGTAATTCCTGATGAAACTAGGCCAAAAGAATATTTGGAAGGTTTTGCCATCGAAAATTTGAGTATGGTGGGAGTGCTTTCCAAGCAAGGGGTTGTTTGGGCTTTAATTAGGGATGAAACCGCCAATATCAGTAGGGTAACTATTGGCAATTATGCAGGTCGTAACCACGGCCGTATTGTTGCGGTCACAGACGCTCAAATTGAAATGATGGAAATTGTGCCTACTGGTAATGGTGGCTGGGTTGAGCGACCACAAATTATTTCGATTAAACAATAGTATTTTGTAATAATTTTTTCCTGGATAGCCAGTTTAATGTAGCTAGTTCGTTTGCGAACATGGCGTAACAAAAGAGTTTATGGAATGCAAGGTTGCGACATTAAAAAATACAACTTTAGCCGGAGCATTAGGATGATTTTTGCACGCATAAAGAAAAATATTCCGACGCTTGGGTTAATTCTTAGTGGTTTATTTGCTGCCTTGTCTGCCAATGCTGGGCTGGCACAAGTAATGCTGCAGGATGTCGAATTTGTTTCCTTGTCGGGTTCTCAGTTTGAGATTGAGCTTGCTTTCAGTGCTGTTCCGCCTATGCCCGAAGTCTTCGTGATTAATGATCCAACACGAATCACTATGGACTTTACCGATGTCACCAGCGAGTTAGCACAGAGGCGTTTCCCCTTGGAGTTTAGTGGCGCAGACAGTGTAATGATTTTGGAAGCTCAAGGTCGAACACGCATGGTGATAAATTTGAATGGTACAACTTCCTATACAACGCGAGTGCAGGGTAATTCATTATTTGTGGTTGTTGGTGACGAAACACTAGGTACTTCGACCGGGAGTGTGCTTTCCGCTGCAGCACCAAGCGCCAGTGCCCAAAACCCTAATGAAAATCTGAGAGCTTTTTCTGCGCCAGCTTTAAGAGGAAATGATATCACTGGTCTGGACTTTCGGAGGGGAGATGACAATTCAGGGCAAATTATTCTTGATGTTGCTAAAGAGGAGGTTGTAACCACGATTAGCAAGAATGGAACGCGTCTGGAAGTGGAATTTACGAATTTTGCAATTAATACAGATCAGCAGGTTCGTTTAGATGTCGCAGATTTCGCTACTCCAGTTCAGTCTGTAAGTATGTACATAGAAAACAATAACGTCATGGTGTCGGCTGAAGTTACCGGTCAATACGAATATTTAGCTTATCAAAATGCCGGTCAATATTTTGTAAATGTAATCCCTGTTGCAGTCAGTTCAGGCGGAGCGGGCAGCGATAATGCTGCAAATTTTTCTGGTGAAAGAATTTCATTAAATTTCCAAGACATTGAAGTAAGGGCAGTTCTGCAAATTCTCGCAGACTTCAACAATTTTAGCCTGGTAGTCGGCGACAACGTGACTGGCAATATCACGCTACGTCTAGACAATGTTCCCTGGGATCAGGCCCTGAATCTAGTATTGCGTTCGAGTGCGCTTGATCAGCGTTTGATGGGTAATGTTTTATATGTTGCACCAGCAGCGGAAATCGCCACGTTCGAATTAGAAGCACTTGAATCTACTCAGCAAACGGATGCGTTGTCTCCATTGGTAACAGAATATTTTGAGATCAATTATGCAATAGCTTCTGAATTACTCATTTTGTTACAGGGTGAGAATGGCAGCATTCTTTCAGAGCGTGGCAGTGCGGCCGTTGACGTGCGCACTAATACCCTAATAATTCAAGATGTCGCATCGGTCTTGAGTGATGTAAAGGCATTAATTGCTCGTATAGACATACCAGTAAGGCAGGTGTTAATTGAAGCGCGAATTGTCAATGCTTCAACCTCTTTTAGTAAGGGACTTGGAATACGTTGGGGAGGCGCACAAACCTTTCCGGATTCATTTGATCAATATGTGTTGTCGGGCAGCATGAACACGAATACTAATCTCAGCAACGCCTTGAGTGCTGGTGGTGTTGTGCCCAGCCCAGGTTTTCCTGATGCGTTAGTTGTTGATCTGGGCGTGGCAGCTGCAACATCATCGATTGCACTTGGATATGCTGGCAACAGTGGATTACTGCAGCTTGAATTAGCCGCCTTGGAATCCAGTGGCAATGGCGAAGTCATAGCGCAGCCCAAAGTTACGACACAGGATCAGCAGATGGCCCGAATTGAGTCGGGCCTTCAAGTGCCCTATCAGGCTCAGGCTGGTGGGACTGCTGGAGGCTCAACTACTGAATTCGTGACCGCGGCCTTGTCGATGCAAGTCACTCCTCAAATAACGCCTGATGGCAGAATAATAATGTTGCTAGATATCCATCAGGATTCCGTAGTACCCGGCTCTGGTGGTGTGCCAGCGATTGCAACAAACTCGGTCAACACTAGAGTTCTGGTAAACGATGGAGACACAGTAGTTCTAGGTGGTGTTTTCAGGGAAGAAGTAACGACTAGCGTATCCAAGACTCCACTACTTGGAGATCTGCCTTATGTGGGTAATATTTTCAAGCGCACTGAAAATTCCGAAACCAAAACTGAACTGCTAATCTTCATAACGCCATCGATTATCAAAGATTTGCTGTAAGCGTTTTGCTATGAAATTCTCGATTTTTTGATCCTGATTTTTATTAATTTTGACTCTAATTGTAAGCAAACCCCTGGCGTTTTTAGCAATGCATAAATCTTTAAAAAATATATTTCTAGTGGGGCCTATGGGTGCCGGAAAAACCACTATTGGTCGTTTATTAGCGGAGGATTTAAAAAAGCAATTTCTCGATTCTGATCTGGTTATCGAAGAGCGAGCTGGTGCAGATATTGCCTGGATTTTTGATGTAGAAGGAGAAGCAGGTTTTAGAATTAGAGAGTGTAATGTCATTCGGGAATTAACTGCGCTTGATGATGTTGTAATTGCCACTGGTGGGGGCGCCATACTATCCGAAGTAAATCGCAAGAATTTACGCAGAGGCGGTACTGTGATTTATCTGATGGCAACTATTGCCCAGCAAGTCGAGCGGACAGGTCGGGATCAGAAACGTCCCTTATTACAAAATACGTCAGACCCTCGAGCCAAGTTAACTAGCCTAATGGAAATCAGAGACCCACTTTACCGTGAAATCGCCGACCATGTGGTGATGACTAGTCGACGTAGCCCTAAAGCTGTGTGTACCGAAATTATGCAGATTATCAATCAGTCTGCTGTTGAGACACCTAATGTCTAGACTCTTTGAAACATTAACGGTTGACCTAGGTGAAAGAAGTTATCCAATTCATATTGGGCTTGATTTGTTAGGTCAACGTGAGTTGTTGGTGCCGCATCTAAAAAGTCAGCAGGTGTGCATTGTTACCAACGATACGATTGCTCCGCTTTATCTAGAAAAAATTAAAGCGATTCTTACAGATTACAAAGTGATCACAGTGATATTGCCTGATGGTGAACAATACAAATCATTGGAAACCGTAAGTCAGATTTATGACAGTTTGTTAGAGCACAGTTTTTCGCGGTCCAGCACTTTGATTGCGTTGGGTGGTGGTGTAATTGGTGATATGACTGGTTTTGCTGCTGCAACCTATCAAAGGGGTGTGAATTTCATCCAGATACCTACTACGCTTTTGTCACAAGTAGATTCGGCAGTTGGTGGCAAAACTGGCGTTAACCGCCCTTTGGGAAAAAATATGGTGGGAGCGTTTTATCAGCCCCAATGTGTTATTTCAGATATCTCGACTCTCAATACACTTGATGACAGAGAACTTAAATCTGGGTTGGCAGAGGTTATCAAATACGGACTGATTAACAATTTTGTGTTTTATTCCTGGCTCAGTGAAAATCTCAAACTATTAGTGCAGCGTGATGGCGAATCCTTGAAGCATGCCATTTTGGTTAGTTGTGCTGAAAAAGCAAAAATTGTCGCAGCAGATGAACGTGAAGATGGCATAAGGGCCATTCTCAATTTTGGACATACCTTTGGGCATGCGATAGAGACGGCTATGGGTTATGGTAAGTGGTTGCATGGAGAAGCTGTGGCAACCGGTATGGTAATGGCTGCTGATTTATCCTGGCGTATGGGGCTATTAACAAATGCAGATGCAACCGCAATCAAGGATTTGATTGCAGCGGTAGGATTGCCAACTACACCGCCTCCGATTTCCAAAGCTCAATTTCTAAGCTTGATGTGTAAAGATAAAAAGGCCGAGCAGGGCAAGCTGAAATTAATTCTTCTCAATGCAATAGGCAGTGCCATTGTAAGGGGAAATATTCCAGCTGATAGTTTGAGCGCAACATTAAGTGCAGAAACAGCAACTACGCCCAACCCGTTATAAATGTGGAAGTAATTGAGCAATTGTCCTCCCACCCAAAAAATGGATTTGCTGTGACAATCGTGGACAAAACCATTCGCTAGCTCTCCAAAAAACAAACATTTCCCAGAGTTTATCAATTGTGTAGTGGCAATTCTAAGATGTGCCGCTACCCTGTAGGTTTTCGGGTAACCTTCTAATAATTAACTGGAATTTACAAAAGGCAATAACCACAAATGTGGATATGGTTTTTGGTTGGAAAATCGGCAATTCCTAATTTTTTTCCGTGTAAATTTCAAGCCGTAATGACAGCAGTCTAGGGCATTTTCATTGCCTCATTTTTTTGTGTTGTGTAGAATGATTAGCCGTTTTGATATAAAGATCAGGTTGTAAAATTCCTCCTTTACATCCCCCAGCGCGTAAGATTGTTTGCCCACAAATTTCACACATTAGAGAAGGTATATGAGGACGGGTCTGTATCATCCAGATGAGTTCAGGGACAACTGTGGTTTTGGCCTTGTAGCTCACATTCAGGGCAAGCCCAGCCATTCCTTGCTGCAGTCTGCCATCAGTTCGCTGACTTGCATGACCCATCGTGGTGGCATTGCTGCCGACGGTGTCACAGGTGATGGTTGTGGTTTGTTGATGCAAAAACCAGATACCTTCCTGCGGGCCATTGCCAAAGAATTGTTCAGTCAGACTCTTGCCGATAACTATGGGATCGGCATGATCTTTCTGAGTCAGGATCACACAAAAGCTGCTCACGCACGCCTTGTGCTTGAAACGCAGTTGAGCACCCAGGGATTGAAAATAGTTGGCTGGCGTAAGGTGCCTGTTGATCCTTCTGTTTGTGGCCGCATGGCACTAGCAAACATGCCAGTCATTGAGCAGATATTTGTAGATGCGCCTGGCATCAACAAAAAAGATCTAGCAGTAAAACTATATTTTGCACGACGAAAAGCCGAAAACCTGTTGGCGTCAGACACCGACTTTTATGTCTCCAGTCTTTCGCATAATGTTTTGTCCTACAAAGGCTTGATGATGCCAGCTGATTTGCCGAACTTCTATCTGGATCTAAAAAATCCAGTTTTGGAAGTGGCAATGTGTACTTTTCACCAGCGCTTTTCCACTAACACTTTGCCGAAATGGCCTATGGCTCAGCCCTTTCGAATGCTGGCTCACAATGGTGAGATCAATACTATTCAGGGTAACCGCAATTGGGCAGTTGCTCGCATAAACAAGTTTCGATCAAAAGCTATTCCCAATATCGAAGAAATTGCACCGGTAGTAAATTTCACCGGCTCGGATTCGTCTTCAATGGACAATATGCTGGAATTATTAGTCACCAGTGGTATGGATTTGTACCAGGCTATTCGTTTGATCATGCCGCCCAGTTGGCAGAACATGGAAGACATGGATGCCGATCTGCGCAGTTTCTATACTTACAATTCATTGCATATGGAAGCTTGGGACGGCCCAGCGGGTGTTGTGCTCACAGACGGTCGTTATGCCGTGTGTGTGCTCGACAAAAATGGATTACGGCCGTCGCGCTGGGTGGTGACCAAAGATGGTTGTATCACTGCTGCCTCCGAAATTGGAGTTAATGCCTACAAGCCAGAAGATGTCGTAGCCAAAGGTCGAGTAGGGCCGGGACAAATGCTGGTCGTTGATACTGAACAAGGAAAAATACTGCATTCAGACGATATCGCTAACTACCTCAAGAGCCGCCAGCCCTATTTCAAATGGATTAATGACAATGCCAGTTTTGTAGAATCCACTTTAGGCGAAGAATTGCCAGCATTACAGCCGCTCTCAAAAGATGAGCGTGATGTACACATGAAGATGTTTCAGGTTTCGTTTGAAGAAACAGATCAAGTATTTCGCCCCCTAGCAGAAAGTGCCGCTGAAGGCACGGGGTCAATGGGAGATGATACCCCCATAGCTGTCCTGTCGAGGCAGGTGCGTCCTCTGTACGATTATTTCCGGCAACAATTTGCGCAGGTTACCAACCCGCCGATTGATTCACTGCGTGAAAGTATTGTGATGTCGCTTGAAACCAGAATCGGACGTGAGCTCAATATCTTCGAAGAAACTCCGCAACATGCTGATCGTATAATTTTGCATTCACCCCTGTTGTCTGCCGAAAAATTTCATAATTTGCAGATCATGAATCGCCCTGGTTATGACACTGCACAAATCAGTCTCGAATTCTCGCCAGCAATCGGTTTGCAGCAGGCAATAGTTAATGTGGTAGCCAAAGCAGAAGCTGAGGCTCGTGCAGGTAAATTACTATTGTTTGTTTCCGAGCGAATGCCAGCTAAAGGTAATCTAGTTATCAATGCCTTATTAGCCACAGCTGCTATTCATCGGCATTTGAGTGTGTGTGGTTTGCGTTGTGATACTAATCTGGTGGTTGAAACTGCCAGTGCCCGTGATTCTCATCAGATTGCCTGCTTAATCGCTTATGGGGCAACCGCAGTTTATCCTTATCTTAGTTACGACGTTATTGATCATATGATTGACTCCAGCATGTTGCATATGGGATCGCTGGAGGCGCATAAAAACTATCGCAAGGGCATCAACAAAGGGTTGATGAAAATCATTTCCAAGATGGGCATCAGTACCATCAGTTCTTATCGTGGCGCACAGCTTTTTGAAATTGTTGGTCTGGCTACAGAAGTGACCGCGTTGTGTTTCCCAGATTCAATCAGTCGTGTCAATGGCGCTACTTTTGCCCATTTGCAACACGATCAGGAAAGTTTGACGCGTGATGCTTGGTTACCACGCAAGAAAATTGTACAAGGTGGTTTGCTGAAGTTTGTGCATGGCGGCGAATACCACATGATCAACCCCGATGTGGTAGCAACAATTCAGGATGCAGTTGCAACGGGTGATTATGAAAAATACCGAATTTTTGCCCAACTGGTGGATAACCGACCGGTTTCGGCACTGCGTGATTTGCTCGGTTTACGCCAGGATCTGGTACCGGTTGAGCTCGGTCAAGTTGAGCCTATTGAGCAGATTCTAAAAAGATTTGACTCAGCTGGTATGTCGCTGGGTGCGCTTTCTCCCGAAGCACATGAGGCCTTGGCACAAGGTATGAACCGACTTGGTGGTCGTTCCAATTCGGGTGAAGGTGGAGAAGACCCTGCTCGTTTTGGTACAGATAGAGTAAGTAAAATCAAACAAATTGCGTCGGGCCGTTTTGGAGTAACACCCCATTATCTGGTCAATGCTGAAGTCTTACAGATCAAAATTGCACAAGGCGC
>CAIMTR010000084.1 GCA_903844415.1 uncultured Gammaproteobacteria bacterium | reverse complement strand
TGATCCTTTAACAAATAATAAAGTTCTCGAGTACCACGGATACTGGGCTTGAAATCGTTGAACTGTTCGGGAAACCGATCAGAATCGAGAAATTCAACCCCGCCTGGAAGTTTGAGACTAGCGGCTCCGCCCACACATAGTAGACGTTTAACATTAGAAAACGGCATGGCAGCGAGCAATGCTTTATGCCCCCGCACATGTTGCTCAAAAATATCTGGGTCTTTACTTTGGCGTTTGGGATTATAGGCATGCACAACGACATCATGCCCGGACAGTGCTAAGCCCGTCGCTAGCGAATCACCTAACAAATCAAGAGTGACTTTGTGGAGATTGTGTTGATCCGGAATTTTGTCAAGATTACGAGCAAAACCAGTAACTGTATGCCCACGCTCAAGTGCTTCGCGCAACACATGTTGGCCAACAAAACCTGTGACCCCGATCAGCGCAATTTTCATGTTGCTCCCTTATTTTAATTGTTATTCAAGACAAAAATTAAAACTCTATTCAGCTAACTACTTAGGTGTTCTACCCATGTCAATTCGGTACCGGCAAGCCCGCCCAAGCATAATGCTGCTGGTATATGGCACTTACAGTTTCCGGACGATCTTCGCCGGGTAATTCATGATTCACTACATACCCTTTCAAGTGCAAGCTATACGACAAGTTACGATAGGAAGGGCGGTACTGCGTTAACAGCTGAACTGGAAGCTCTACTGACTGCCCAAGGATGGCGGGCACAAGTTCATCGCGTCGATAAATACACTCAAAACTGCCCAAGCGCCAAGCGCCTGATCTTTGTTCAGCCCGATAAAACATCACGCAATATGCCGACAATGTAAAATCTTTGTCATCGAGTTTTAAAGGAATATCAATGATCCCCGCCACTGTAGCAATAGCACGGTTAGCATTTAGCGTTACCAGTACTGGCCCTAACCGGTGTTTCGCCATCATCCCACGTCCAGCCATATCTTTTGACGCTGCCACGAAGTCATGGCCATTGCCTTGAAACCAACTGATGTTGACTGTGGCGTCGGCGTGAAAACAAGAGCGCATCCGATTCCAGAAACCCATATCCCTACTTTCCCGCTCACACACAACAAGCTGAGTGATTGCAGTAATATCACTATTTTTTTGCATAACTTATACCTCTTCTAGTTAGTGGCCGTCAGCGCACTCGTTTTCCTGTAAGATGAAAATAAGAGTGCGCAACCGCCTGTGCAATACAAACAAATTCAGGTCGATCTATGGCGCACTCTTGTTTTGTAAGTGACTATTATTACATCCGTGATTGTAGCGCCCACATAGCTTCACACTACCAACAATTATTCTTAGGTTGATCCAAGACATACTGGGCTAGGAGCCCCATCAGAGTTAAGCTTCACCATACTTTTTCAAAGGTAAACCAATGTTTTCTATTCTTGTTCTTTTGGTGCCAGTTTTTGTCTATTTTGGTTTAGGCATGTTAGTACGTCTTGCAGGCCTTGCCGAACGGCAGCATGGCGATTTTCTGCTACGTTTTGTATTTTTTGTCACCCTACCCTTATTGATAATGATTTCGGTTCCGAACATAACTTTTACAGCCGAAAAAGGCCTTCTTCCTATAATCAACATCGCTGTCAACACGGCGTGTTTGCTGTTTGCACTGCTCTGGACGCGCCAGCAAAAATTTGATCGACGTACAACTGGCACCATCTTGGTCAATACCGCCATTTTGAATAACAGTTTCATGTTTCCATTCATTCTTGCCGTGTACGGCCAAACTGGTTTCGCCGATGCAATTTTGTTTGATTTTGGTAATGCCATCATGATGGCAACTTGTGTTTACGCCCTAGCCTTTAAATATTCAGACGAAGCGTCAAGTCGCTGGACCATGTTAATTCGCATTTTGAAGTCGCCGTTGGTTTGGTCTTTGCTGCTCTCTATATCGGTGTCGTTGAGTGGCTTGCAATTACCCACGGCGCTAATTTCAGTTATCACCCCTTTGGCCCAAATGAGCGGACCCTTGATACTTATAGCTTTGGGGATATTTTTTACCTTAAAACTTGCCAACCTCTCTCTGGCATTGAGGGTCGCCGGAATCCGATTAGGCATTGGACTTTTGGTTGGGTTGTTTTTAGCTAAAGTGCTTGGCTTGGAAGGCACAACCTACGCAGTGATTGTACTTTGTAGTGCTGCACCCATCGGCTTTAATGCTTTGACATATTCTTCGTTGGCTAAACTTGATGTTGATTTAAGCGCCAGCGCAGTCTCTGTCTCGATACTTGCAGGCTTATTTTATATTCCCTTGTTAATCTTGTTATTAGGTAAATAATCGACCGCAACAGCCGCCTAATATTGTAAGCCACCCTTATTAACCAATAATATTTTTTACTATCAATTTGTTAGCCATTAAAGACACACTCATCTTTATCATAATGCCGTCAAAAATTTACTTTTTACTTTACTTTTGGCCACAATTTCTATATCTAGTGCGAACTTTCAAGCTGTCTTAGCGCTCAGTCTTGTTAGTATCCACTAACCAAAACTTCAAGCAACAATCTCAAAAACCTCTAGGGGAGGCTCGTACATGAAATTAGTCAAAAACTGGCACTTCAAAGCAAATACATTAGCTTTGTCTGTTGCCGCAGCCATGCTGGTTGCTTCTGGTGCGCAAGCACAGGAAAAACTGGAAGAAATTCAAGTAACTGGTACACGTATTCGTACCACTGACGGCATGGTTACCCCAACTCCGGTGACCGCTGTTTCAGCAGACGAACTAAAAATGTTCGAACCATCGGCGTCAATTTCTGAACAGCTAGACCAACTACCGCAGTTCCTCAACACCCAAACTGCTCAACGTGGTGGTGGAACTCTGTTTGGTGACGCAGCAGGCTCTTACTTGAACCTGCGCAACATGGGCAAGCAACGTACTCTAGTATTGTTCGACGGTTCACGTGTTGTGCCCGCTGACCGAGCCAGCACGGTTAACGTTGATAACTTTCCTACCGCACTTATCCGTACTGTCGATGTTGTGACCGGTGGCGCTTCAGCCGCTTACGGCGCAGATGCATTGGCGGGTGTGGTCAACTTTGTACTTGATCGTGACTTTGAAGGCTTCAAGTCCAACATATCTACTGGTATTACCGGTTATGGTGATGGTCAAAACTGGAACTTCTCTGTTGCCGGAGGCAAACAGATTGGTGATCGTTTACACCTGATTGGCTCAGTTGAGCATCGTGAAATCAAACAAATAGAACGTACCCCGCAAGATCAAGAAAATTGGAACAGCGTTGGTTTTATTATCAATCCTGCTTGGAAAATTACTGATCCAGCTGGCACTACCCCACAACGTTTGACTGTCGCACACGCGCACTCTGCAACACAGAATGCTGCCGGTATTGTTACAGCTACTGCCGCTGCAGGTAAACCAGCTTTCTCCCTTAATGGTTACACTTTCTCTGACGATGGTAAAAGCTTACGCCCCTTCGTTGCAGGTGATTACAAAAACCGTATAGGTGCGGGCTCCAACGGCATGCAGGCTGGTGGTCCAGAAGCAGCAATTGCAGAATCCTCCTTCGCTGGCGGCCCTTATGGCGCTGAGGTTATTCAGCATTCCGGTTTCGGAGGTATTAAATACGATCTTAACGACAACACCGAAATTTTCGGCCAGATCATGATGGGCCGCACCGAATCCAACCAACACGATCGTCGTGGCAATCCTGAAATGGGGCAACAATACTTTGGCACAATCTATCTTGAAAACGCCTACATGCCCGAAGAATTGCGCACTGCCATGATCGCGTCTGGCCTAACATCAGTTAGATTCGACAAAATTGGCCAAGTCCGTGGCCCCAATAAAATTAACGTAGATGCTCGAGGTTCAAGCGATATTAGCCAAATGTGGTCCGCAAGCGCCGGTTTCGAAACAGCCTTGCCCAACGACTGGAATCTGCGCGGTACTTACCAATACGGAGAATCCCAGCTGACTTCCGAAGGTAATAACTATATTCGCAATGACCATTGGTACATGGCGATGGACGCAGTACGCAATCCTAAAACCGGTGCAATCATGTGTAATGTTCAGCTGCGCAACCCCAGCATGGCTGAACTGGAAGCTGCTGCTGTTGGCAAAACTGTACCAAGTGCCAACATCATCAAATATCCTTCCGGTGTTCAACCGATTGATAACATCCTAGTTACACCAATGGAATCCATCCGTGATTGCGCACCATTGAACGTGTTTGGTACTGGCAACTTCAGCCAAGAAGCTGTTGAGTACGTCACTAGCGACAAAAAAGGTATTCGCGACCTGGATCAAAAATTTGCTGAAGTATTGCTTACAGGTGAACTTTATGAAGGCTGGGGTGCCGGCCCAATGACTTTCGCAGGTGGTCTGACTTATCGCGAAGAATGGTTCAATCAACTGACCACTCCGATTGCATTTGAGCGCTCAACCCTCAACGCTGATGCACTTGGCATACGTGGTACTTCCGTAGGTATCAGTGGCGGTAACCGTTCAGTTCATAACTTCTCGGCTACTAGCTGGGCTACAGGCGCTTTTGACGTTTGGGAATGGTTTAGCGAAGTTAACTTACCAGTTTGGGAATCTGGTTCTGGGGCCCAACGTATAGACAGCACTGTAGCTTTCCGTCGTTCGGATTACTCCCATAGCGGTACCATCGACAGCTGGAAAATCGGTTCTGAATTTCAGGTGATTGAAGACTTGCGCCTACGCGTAACTAAATCACGTGACGTAAGGGAACCTACCTTTGGCGAACAATTCGAGTCTGGTGGTGGCGGTGCCAACATCACAGATCCTGTTGACAAAACCAGCTACACCATCACCTTGCTCACTGGTGGTAATGCCAACTTGCGTCCTGAGGTGGCAGATACTCTTACTGGAGGTTTCGTGTACGCGCCAACCTTTGCTAGCTGGATTGAAGGTTTATCGGTTTCTGCCGACTACTTCGAAATTGCCGTAGCTGGCCGCGTCAGCACCTTGGGGTCACAACGTGTAATTGACGATTGTTTCAAAGGTGATAAAGCCTTGTGTAATTTGGTCACACGTAATGCTGCTTCCGGCAAAATTGAACGCGTCTTAGACGTTAACCTGAACGTGTCTGCAGCAATGAATAAGGGTGTGGATATCGAAGCGCGTTATGACCTAGAACCAGATTTCTTCAGTTCAGAAGCAGAATCCATGAACTTCAGAATGTTTGCCGGCAGATTGTTGGAAAACTCGGTAACTACCACTGTATATCAGGATAACCTTGGTAGTAACTCAAGCCCGGAATGGACTGCAACCGCAATGATGGGCTACAACTTGGGTAATTTTGGATTGAATCTGTCTGAACGTTACTACGACAGCACCAAAGTGAACGTGACTTGGTCCGAAGGTGTACAAGTGGATGACAACACCATCGCGTCACAGTCAGTAACCAACATGGGCATTAGCTATCGTGGTGAGACTGGCAATGGTGGCAACTGGGTTACAAGTTTTAACATTAACAACCTGTTTGATCGTAACCCACCCATCTTTCCTTCCGAGAGTCAACGTGGCGGCCAACAGCCTGCAGGTAACAACTTCGACGTGTTTGGCAGAAGATTTCAGTTGAACTTGAACTACAACTTTTAATTTCTGAGAGCATATTATTGGCAGAACAAGGAAGTTTTGCACATGAAAGGGCTGCCTAGTGCAGCCTTTTTTTTAGATAAAATTTTCACCTTGGTTAGCAGTAGAACGTGTCGACCAGCATGAGTGACGAAATTACTTGCAAGTCCATAATTTTCAGGCAAAAAAAACCCGGCTAGCTAACTGACCGGGTTAAGAAATAAACTACTGAGGCGGCTGATTTAACCCAGAAAATCCATCTTGCCAACTGCCACACCATTGTGTCGCAGAATGTTGTAAGTGGTGGTGATATGAAAGAACACATTAGGCAGCGCCCAGTTGCGCAAAAAGAAATCCCCGACAAATTCCAGCTCACGCGGACCTGCCTGTAATTTAATTTGTTTTTGTTCTGTGCCGTTAATTTTGTCTTCGGGCAAGGAAAGTAAAAAATTCACGGTTTTTTCTATACGCGATTGCAGCTCGTCGAAAGTCACTTCGTTGTCGTCATACTTCGGCACTTCCATACCAGCAAGACGCGCGCCACACCCCTTTGCGACATCACAAGCAATCTGCACTTGGCGACTAAGTGGGAACATATCCGGAAACAAGCGCCCACCAGTCAACACTTTCTCATCTATCTTCTTTTCAGAAGCATAGTCTGCACCTTTCTTCAGGATTACAGAAAGATTTTTCAGGTAATGCACAAATACGGGTACAGACGATGAATACATAGAAAGTGACATAGAAACCTCAGGTTAATTTTAAGTGCTTTGGTTTGCAAAGCGGGCGCGGGGATTCTACTCTAACTGTAAAGCAGCCAACCAGTTTTAATAGATCATTCAACAAAGGCTCTTTCAATGACATAGTGGCCTTGATTGCCGTGACGTGCTTCCTGAAAGCCAAGCTCGTTAAGAATCTTGCAGGTGTCTTTTAACATCGAAGGACTGCCGCACAACATAAAACGATCATCATCCAATGTTGGATTGGGCATAGCTGTATCTTTAAACAGTTTGCCAGTGACAATCAGATCGGTAAGGCGGCCGTTATTACGAAAACTTTCACGCGTGACAGTAGGATAATAGATCAGCTTGTCTTTGATAATGTCGCCAAAAAATTCGTTGTTGGGCAGATGATTGGCAATATAGTCCTGATAGGCGAGTTCGTTAATTAATCTGACCCCATGAACCAAAATAATCTTTTCGTACAGCTCGTATACTTCAGGATCTTTAATGATGCTCATGAAGGGGGCAAGGCCAGTGCCCGTTCCAAACAGATACAGGTGTTTACCCGGAAGCAGGTTCTCAGCCACAAGCGTTCCAGTAGGTTTGGCTCCGACCAAAACTTCGTCACCAACTTTCAGATGTTGTAACCTGGATGTCAGTGCGCCGTCCTGAACCTTAATACTAAAAAACTCTAATTGTTCTTCGTAATTGGCACTAACCATACTATAGGCGCGTACCACCGGACGATTTTCCACCTGCAAACCAATCATGGTGAAAAAGCCATTCTTGTATCGAAAGCTAGGATCTCGGGTTGTAGTAAAACTGAATAAAGTGTCATTCCAGTGATGAACACTTGTAACAGTTTCGTGTTGGTATTTGCTGCTCATAGTTTTATCCAGTTACAAATCAAGTGCGTGCATTGTAACGGCAATACCTTTAATAGGTATAATCGCTTATACATAATTATCTATCCTGTATTTCCGAATATGAAATTTACCTTACGCCAACTTGAAATATTCCTTGCTACAGCCCGGCATGAAAACCTCAGTCGTGCCGCTGCCGAGTTGGCAATGTCGCAATCTGCAGCCAGCGATGCACTGCGGGAACTTGAGCACCAGTTTGATATTCGCTTGTTCGACAGAGTTGGTAAACGCCTGCAGCTCAATGATTTTGGGCGCTTGTTGCAACCTAGGGCAGAAGAACTTTTAAGCCGCGCAAAAGAAATGGAACATACCTTGAGTGCCCATGAAGGGATTGGAGCCATCAAGGTCGGCGCCACTTTAAGTATAGGTAATTTTTTGTGCATTCCACTACTGGACCAGTACCGAAAACGTTACCCTGACAGCCGCATCAGCCTTGAAGTCGGCAATACCGCACAAATCAGCAGTATGGTCGCCAACTTTGAACTAGATGTTGGCCTGATTGAGGGGGAGATAAATAATTCAGCTCTGGAAATAACCCGATGGCGCAATGACAACCTGGTTATTTTTTGCAGCAGAGATCATCCAATGGCTCTACAACATCTACTTACCGATGCCGATCTGCTCGCTGCCCGCTGGATTTTGCGGGAAAGTGGTTCGGGTACAAGGCAGACTTTCGATCGGGTGATGCATGACATATTGCCACAACTCAAGATCGAACTGGAATTGCAGCATACGGAAGCCATCGTGCAGGCAGTCAAAGCCGGCATGGGCCTTGGATGTTTGTCTCAAGTGGTACTGCAATCGGTTTTCGAACAGGGCGATCTGATACCACTCATGGCCAAGGACCGGGGCTTCTCTCGCAGCTTTTACCTGATCATGCATAAACATAAATACAAAAGTGCAGCTATCGATCATTGGCTGCAGTTGTGCATGGAACAAGTTGACTGAAGTTGCAAGGCTGTTTGTGACAACTCAGTTTCAGTTTTTTAAAGATCACCTTCAAGGTTGAAAAACCTCCATATTTG
>CAIMTR010000083.1 GCA_903844415.1 uncultured Gammaproteobacteria bacterium | reverse complement strand
GTGTATATAGAGTGAGTTATTCCGCCAACACTCTCTTGGGAAAGTTTCACTCCAAGTTCATCTAGCACTACCCCACCATCTTGCGGCAATGCCTCATCATTGATGTATACGGTATTGTCGGTATAACGAACTTTATCACCAGGCAGGCCTATCACTCTTTTAATAAAATAATTGGGATCATGTGGCGGAATGAAAACCATGACATCACCACGTTTTGGCTCCCCTATCTCCAGAAACCTGGTGCCAGTGACAGGCAATCGCAATCCGTAGGCAAACTTATTGACCACAATAAAATCACCAACATTTAGCGTAGGAATCATAGATCCTGTAGGTATTTGGAAGGGTTCGAATAAAAAAGAGCGCAACATCAACACCGCAAAAAGAATGGGGAAAAACGACTTGGCGTATTCCACTGGAAAGGGATCTCGGTAAATCTCCACGGCCTGAGTCAGTAATTTCTGGCGCACAGGATCAATTTTTTGATTATCAGCTTTATTTTTTGAAAGATCTTTATTCGCAGTGTTCTGCAAGCCGTCTTCACCCAAACTTTCAATATAGGCTTTGAAATCTGCTGTACTAATTTTTCTTTCAGCAAGAAAAGTTTCGACCTTCTGCCAGCGTGGTTTGGCGAGCAGAGCCAAATCTACCAACCACACACAACCTGTGATTGCAGACAACACGACCAAAACAAGAGAAAAATCTATATTCATACTTGACTACCTGGTTTTCACTTTAGTGATTAAAGAAATATGTTATTTGTCGACTTTTAGTATCGCCAAAAATGCTTCTTGTGGAACTTCAACAGACCCCACCTGTTTCATGCGTTTTTTGCCAGCTTTTTGTTTCTCCAACAATTTACGCTTGCGTGATACATCGCCACCGTAACATTTGGCAGTTACATTTTTACGCAATGCCTTCACTGTACTGCGAGCAATTATTTGTCCGCCAATTGCAGCCTGAATTGCCACGTCATAAAGTTGCCTAGGGATCAATTCCTGCATTTTTTCAGTCAGCACTCTACCTTTTGTTTGTGCTTGATCACGATGGACAATAAGTGACAAGGCATCTACCGGTTCACTATTGATCAATACATCCATCCTTACCAAATTGGCTGCTTGAAACCTAATGAAATGATAGTCCAGTGAAGCATAACCTCTGCTAACTGATTTAAGCCTATCAAAAAAATCGAGGACCACTTCATTCATGGGCAACTCGTAACGGATAGAAACCTGGTTGCCGATAAACTGCATATCTTTTTGTACGCCACGCTTGTCTATGCAAAGGGATAACACATTACCTACATATTCCTGCGGCACCAAAATATTGGCTTGCACAATTGGTTCGCGCATTTCTTCTATGTTACCCATGGGGGGCAAACGTGAAGGGCTTTCTACATGGAGTATTTCACCGCCCCTAGTGACAACCTCATATACGACGGTCGGAGCTGAAGTGATTAGATTCAAATTGTATTCACGCTCCAGACGCTCTTGCACAATTTCCAGATGCAACATACCCAGAAAACCACACCTGAAACCAATTCCCAAAGCGTCTGAACTTTCTGGTTCATAAACTAAGGATGCATCATTGAGCTTAAGTTTTTCCAATGCGTCACGAAAGTTTTCGTAATCATCAGAGGAGATTGGGAATAAACCAGCGTATACCTGGGGCTGTACTTTTTTGAAACCTGGCAAGGCTGCCACATCTGCAGTTTTGGAATGAGTGATGGTATCGCCTACTGGCGCACCTAAGATTTCTTTTATTCCGGCTTCAATGAAGCCTACTTCACCAGCTTTTAATTCGTCACATATGAGACGTTTTGGAGTGAAGATGCCCACGTTATCCACTATATGGACTCTGCCAGTAGATTTGGCAATAATTTTATCCCCTTTGCGTACAGTGCCTTGTCGCACCCGAACCAGAGAAACTACGCCAAGATAATTGTCGAACCACGAATCTATGATCAGTGCTTGCAAGATGCCGCTGGTATCACCTACAGGTGCCGGAATATCTCGAATTAGAACTTCAAGAACATCAGGTACCCCTGCTCCACTTTTCGCACTGCACTGTACTGCATCACTGGCGTGGATACCGATGATCTCTTCAATCTCTTTTTTTACACGCTCCGGTTCTGCCTGCGGCAAATCCATTTTGTTGAGGATGGGTATCACTTCTAGACCCTGCTCAAGGGCGGTATAACAATTGGCTACTGATTGCGCTTCAACACCCTGCGCAGCATCCACAATTAACAGGGCACCTTCGCAAGCAGCAAGAGAACGTGAGACTTCGTAACTAAAATCCACATGACCTGGGGTATCGATAAAATTAAGTTGATAGGTTAGGCCGTTCAGGGCCTTGTATTCTAGGGTGACCGAGCGTGCTTTGATGGTGATGCCGCGTTCTTTCTCAATGTCCATGGAGTC
>CAIMTR010000082.1 GCA_903844415.1 uncultured Gammaproteobacteria bacterium | reverse complement strand
GGACTGCTGCCTTCAGTAACAAGTGCACAATTCTAGCAAAATGATACACGCCAGACCATGTTAATCAGTGCTGTAAAAAAGACATGTACGGAATACTTTCAGGAGCAGATGGCAAGTTGAAAATGGCTGGATATTGCACTTTAATAAGGCTTAGCCCACGGGCAGGAGCAGTAACTCCGGCACTGTTGCGGTCACGTAAATCCAACACTTCTCTTGCCCATTGAGTAGATTTGCGGCCATTTCCAATTGAAAGCAACACACCCATGATGTTGCGCACCATATGTAACAAAAATGCATTGGCCTCAATTTCCATCACGACCAATTCTGCGTGACGGGCAACGTTTAATTCCAGCAGATTGCGCATGGGTGTACGTGATTGACAGGCCACTGCCCGATACGAGGTGAAGTCATTTTCTCCTAACAACAATTGGCCGGCTGTATGCATAGCCTGAGCATCAAGGGGCAAATGATAGTGCGTAACAAAATCCGCCAGCAAAGCCGGACGCACATCGGCATTGAAGAGAGAATAGCGGTAGCGTCTACTTTGGGCAGAAAACCGCGCATGAAAAGCAGCCGGGACTGAATGTGCCCAACGTACACAAACATGTTTATTCAAGAGTGAATTGGTGCCGTGTACCCAGGCTTGTAGTGGTCTGCTACTGCTGGTGTCAAAATGCACGATTTGGCCATTGGCATGCACACCAGCATCAGTACGACCGGCACAATATATTTTTACTGGGTGGTCTGCGATGCGGGAAAGAGCACTTTCCAAAGTTTCCTGAACAGTAGAAAGAGCCGGATTTAACTGAGTTTGCCAGCCATTGAAAACACTGCCGTCATATTCGACACACAAAGCCAAGCGTTTATCTTGTGTGGAAATGGCCACTGTTGACTCAAGTGTTTGAATCAGGAATTTTGCCACTGTTGTTGCAAGCGTCTTGCTGCAGCAACCTGATCTGAATTGCCATCAGCCTTAACTTCTTCAAGAATTTCGAGTGCTCCAACTATGTCTCCCATCGCTTCATAGGCGACTGCAAGATCGAGCTTGGTATCACATTCATCCATGGCACTGGCTTCAAAGGATATTTCTTCTTCGGTATTATCCAAGGTATTTTCATCAAAATTGAGCGTGTCGAGATCAAACTCTGTTTCTTCGATCGCTGGGCTGTGCGCCTCGTTATCATCCACTTTTTGAGGTTGAGACAAAGTGGTATTTAGCTGCGTCGTTACTGGCAAGTCTTCTTCTGGAAAATCATCGAGTCCAAGAGAAACATCTATACGTCTGTCTGCCTCCGCCGAGTGCTTTCGGCTGAAAGGAGCCAGCAAAGCAACTAACTTGTTTAAGAGGCCGGACCCTGAATACGCAGATGTGTTGTCAACGCTTTCTGTCTCGAAATCTAGTTCAGCAACTTCTGCCCTGCGGCGCTTTATAAATAAAAAACCTAAAACGCTAATTATCAGCACCACTAAGGTACTCATCAAAACTGCAGTGCTTTCCAGCATGGTGGCGATGGATCCCATAATGCCATTTTGGGAAGCGGCATCTGCAGCAAGTTTTTCCTGTGTTGCAGATGTCCCTTGTGCTGTAGTTAACGCCCGTTGTGCAGCAGCCGCCAGATCTGCCTGCAATTTAGCAATACGCTCATCTTCTAAGGCGATGATATTTTGCAGAATGTCTATTTCTTGCTCCAAACTTGCTAACTGTGAATTCAGCTCAAGGTTTTCTAAACGAGCTCGATCCAGATTTTCCTCACTGAGCATTAACTCATTTTCAAGTGCTGCAATTGTTGCACCCAAGTCACCGTTGCCGGCGTTGGCGTCCTGATCATCAGTCAAGACTGACAACTCATCCTGCAATTGGGGTGCTCTAGTAACAGAGGTGTTGTCGGAGACACCTACTAAGGGTTCTAGGTTGAGTTGCTGATTCTGCTGATTTACTTCTGTTAAAGCTGTTGCTTGATCAACCAAACTAATTTCCTGCAGCGTGGGAATACGCAACACACGGCCAGTCAAAATACGATTGATGTTGTTGTTAACGAAAGCATCTTCATTAGTACGCACAATTGCGAGCATCATTTGCTCGATACCAACTTCGGTAGTGGGGCGGGTAGTCATCGCGATCTGAAACAGATTATCACCACTGTTTACAGTGTATTGATTGCTGGAATCGGCGGGAACATTTACAGCTTCACTGGCTGCATCCGGCAAATCCAGTAACACGGTGTATTCACGCAGCAACTTGCCATTTGGCAAAGTTGCGTTGATGATGAAATACAAAAAAAGTTCTTCCACCGGGCTGGAGGTGGTTAGATGAATCTTTCCTGTGTCACCATTTAGCACTACTTCAAATTGAACTTGGGCTACCAGAGGAGATAGTTCAATGTTGGCTCGTGCAAAATCTTCTTCAGTACCCATCGATATGCTGAGCTGGTTTTCATCCAGACCAGATACATCTAAGAGCTCTATACTGGCATCAAGTGGTTGATAGAGGCCTGACTCGAGAGTGATCTCGCCCAGCGCTTGGGCAAATGTAAGCTGTGAAAATGCCAAGCCACTGGCCATTATTATGCCAATATTTAACGCTTTGAAGCTCGCCAGCATAGGTTGTCATCCATCTTGCTTATATTAGAGGTTGCTATAGGCCTTGGTTTGGACTCGCAATCTAATTTCAGTTTTACATTTAAAACCTACTACAAGTATTAATTATATGTAGTCTTTTATCAACAACTCAGCAATCTGAACTGAGTTTAATGCAGCCCCTTTACGTAAATTATCAGAGACTACCCACATATTAATTCCGTGGGGATGGGAGATGTCTTTACGAATGCGGCCAACCCACACTTCATCACGATCAGTGCCTTCGCCTATTGGTGTGGGATAACCGCCATTTTCTCGCTTATCCATAACTTTTACGCCAGGCGCTTTTTCCAGCAGACGACGAACTTCTTCCGGAGTGATCAGATCGCGGGTTTCAAAATGGACAGCTTCCGAATGAGAATAGAAAACAGGCACCCTTACACAAGTAGGATTTACCATGATGGATTCATCTTCAAGAATCTTGCGCGTTTCCCACACCATTTTCATTTCTTCTTTGGTGTAACCGTTGTCCATGAATACATCGATATGGGGCAAGACGTTAAAAGCAATCTGTTTTGGATAGACAGAAATTTCAGGCTTCATGCCGTTAAGCAGTTTAGCTGTCTGGCCAGCCAATTCGTCGATAGCTTCTTTTCCTGTTCCTGAGACCGATTGATAAGTCGCAACATTGATACGGGTGATACCCACTTTTGCATGAATTGGCTTGAGAGCTACCAACATTTGAATAGTGGAACAATTTGGGTTAGCAATAATATTATGTTTTTTGTAGTGGACTAGAGCGTGAGGATTCACTTCCGGGATGATCAGGGGGATATCAGCCTCATAGCGAAATTGAGAAGTATTGTCGACAACGATGCAACCTGCTTTTCCGGCTAAGGGCGCATAAACAGCGGAAACACTAGCGCCTGGAGAAAACAGTCCGATCTGTGCTTTAGTAAAATCAAAATCTTTAAGATTTTCAACCATATACTGCTTATTATTAAAACTAAGTGTTTCACCCGCACTACGCTCACTAGCCAACAGATATAACTGGTCTACAGGGAACTTGCGCTCTTCCAGTATCCTGAGCATGGTTTTGCCAACTGCACCGGTAGCACCGACAATTGCAACATTATATTTTTTACTCATCTTTTTTATTTCTCCTGCTTCACCGGCAACAGGCGTGTTGAAGACACCGGTGGGTTTTTACATATTATTGAATTTAAAGCAATTTTAGACAGTATAAAAAGAAAATTAGGCAAACAACCACGGTGATTTATGGCGCCATTTAGCCTCGAAAGTAGAAATGGCCTCGGCATGTTGCATAGTCATACCTATGTCATCTAGACCGTTAAGGAGGATGTGCTTGCGCGAAGCTTCGATTTCAAAATTTATGATACTCCCGCTTGGCTTAGTGATGGATTGGTGCTCCAAATCTATATTTAAGACGTAGCCTGAATTTTGAGTTGTCTCTTGAAATAATTCTTCCACAATTTTGTCATTTAAAACAACAAGTAAAATTCCATTTTTAATGCAGTTATTGAAGAATATGTCCGCATAACTCGGAGCAATAATGCAGCGAATGCCAAAATCATCCAGCGCCCAAGGTGCATGCTCTCGACTAGAGCCACAGCCGAAATTTTCACGCGCAAGCAGGATAGAAGCACCTTTATAACGGGCTTGATTGCCTACAAATTCTGGATTTAGCGGTCGGCCAGTACATTCTTGATCAGGTAAACCCTTATCGAGGTAACGAGCCTCATCAAACAGATTTTTGCCAAATCCAGTACGCTTGATGGATTTTAAAAATTGTTTGGGAATAATGTAGTCCGTGTCCACATTGGCCCGATCTAGAGGTAATACCAAGCCTTTTTCTGCTATAAATTTTTTCATTTTTTTCTTTAGAATTAAGTTTAGGTTAATAGTTTAATTAATTAATATATATGAATATTAGAGCAATGAAACTTCGCGAACATCTACGAAGTGGCCAAATACCGCTGCAGCGGCAGCCATGGCCGGACTTACCAAGTGTGTACGCCCTCCAAAACCTTGCCGCCCTTCAAAATTACGATTGGATGTAGAGGCGCAGTGCTCACCTTCTCCCAATTGATCAGCATTCATGGCAAGACACATAGAGCAGCCCGGCTCACGCCATTGCAAACCCGCCTCTTTGAAGATCAGATCCAATCCTTCTTGCTCAGCTTGAGCCTTTACTAATCCAGAACCAGGAACAACGAGGGCTTCCTTGATGTTAGCTGCTACCTTTCGGCCTTTTACCACGGCTGCAGCAGCGCGAAGATCTTCAATGCGTGAATTAGTGCAGGAACCGATAAAAATTCGATCCAACTGAATATCTTTGATCGCAGTACCGGCGGTAAGCCCCATATATTTGAGAGCTTGCTGATAATTTGCAGTTTTGCTGGCATTGGCCGCTAGCGCAGGATCCGGCACTGTGCCTGTTACTGGCGCTACCATTTCTGGTGATGTACCCCAACTGACTTGCGGCACAATGTCACCGCCCGCCATTTCTACCACAACATCAAATATCGAATCGGCATCACTGACCAGGTTGCGCCAAGCCGCAGTGGCTTTTATCCAAGCATCCCCTTTAGGCGCAAAAGGCCGACCCTTTATGTAATCAATGGTTGTGTCGTCAACAGCAACGATACCTGCACGAGCACCCGCTTCTATTGCCATGTTGCAAATTGTCATTCGACCTTCAACAGACAGTGCACGAATAACATCACCACCAAATTCGATGGTGTAGCCGGTACCACCAGCGGTTCCGATCTTGCCAATGATTGCCAAAATAACATCTTTGGCAGTGACGCCGTATTTCAAACTACCGTTGACTCGCACCAGCATATTTTTGGCTTTACGCTGCACCAAACATTGGGTAGCTAGCGTATGTTCTACTTCGG